>JAUIEL010000565.1 GCA_030428825.1 bacterium | reverse complement strand
GGCGCTGGACATGCCGGACTCCGGGATCAATCGAAGGAGAGGCGACAGCAGCCGAGTTCGAGCACGGCGCCTCGCCGCTTCGACTCGACCCGGGGCGCGAGGCGATAGAGGACGGCCTTGCCGTCCCGGCGGGCCTCGACCACCCCGGCCTCGCGGAGGACCCGGAGGTGATGGGAGAGGAGCGTCGGCTCGACCCCGAGCGACCGGTTCATCTCTCCGACGTGGCGCGGCCCCGCCATGAGCTGACGGACGACCCCCAGTCGGGTCTCGTCCGCCAGGACGCGGAGGATGTCCGCGCAGCCGTCCGCCGTGGTCTCCATCGCGCCCCCTCGGTCGTTCGCTCGGGCCCGCGACCGCCCGTCGCGATCGCCACTGGATCCAGTCGACACTCAATCCAGCCCGAGTTCAAGCCTCGATCGCCGCGGGAGGGGCGCCCGCCGGCGCGGCTCCGGCGCCCGGACGGTCAGCCGCCGACGATCTCGCTGATCCGGACGCCGTAGTAGTCGTCGACGACCACGATCTCGCCGCGGGCGACGCACTTGCCGTGCACCAGCAGCTCGACCGGCGAGTCGGCGGCGTGGTCGAGCTCGATCACCGAGTCCGTGGTCAGCTCGAGGATGTCCTGCACCGACAGCTTCGCGCGGCCGAGCTCCACGGTGACCGGGACGGTCAGCCCGACGACCCGCTCCAGCCCGCCGGCCGCCGGCGACGGGGCGTCGACGGTCGCGACCCCCTCCCCGGACTCCGCCGCCGCCTCGTCGACGTTCTCGTTCTCGCTCATCTTCCGCTCTCCGTTTCGATCGATCTCGGGTTCGGTTCGGCTCGGCCGGGACTCACTCGGCCGGCCCCGTGATGCGGACCGCCAGCCGGCCGCCGGAGCGACCGGGTCGGCCGTGGAACAGGGTCACGTCGTCGACGACGACGTCGAGGGGGTGCGCGAGGCTCTGGTCGAGGACGAGCACGTCCCCGGCGGCCAGTCGGAGGTACTCCTCCACGGCGATCTCGGCCCGCCCCACCCGGACGGCGAGCGGCATCTCCAGCCCGCGGACGAGCCCCTGCAGCGCGCGACGGGCCCGCGGGTCGGGCGGGCGGCTGGTGGTCCCCTGCTCCCGCCGGAGCAGGGTCTGCAACGGACGGAGCGGCAGCACGACCGACGCCGTCCCGGTCACGGCGGCGCCGGCGAGCGCGAAGTCGAGGGCGACGCACGCGTCCCCGTCGGGGAGGTACCCGCCGAGCCCGAGCTTGCCGGCCGCGTCGTCGATCGAGTACGAGGCCTCGCGGGCGACCCCGAGCTGCAGGTTCAGCTCCCGCAGCGCGACGGCCATCGTCGGGCGCATCACCGCCCGGCTGAGGAAGCCGAACCGGAACTCCTTCCGCGCGGGCGCGGGCTCCCCGCCCTCCTCCGGCGCGGCGTCCTCCCCGGCGGCGGCGTCCGCCGCCTCCCCCTCGTCCTCCTTCGGGATCCCCGACCCGAGCTGGTGCTCGAGGAGAGTTCCCTGCAGCCCCTGGTCGAACACGAGGAGTCCGCGGTCTCCCCGCTTGCTGGTGATCGGCTGCGCCCAGCTCCGGTCGGACAGCTCGCCCCGCATCACCGCGAACGACGGGAAGCGGACCGGACGCGGCGCGACCGCGACCTTCGCCTGCAGGCTGTCGGAGAGCGCGGTCGCCAGCCGGAGCCCGAGGGCGCCGGAGAGCGTCTCGAGCTCGCGGACGATCCGGCGGTACGGCCGCGGCGGGACCCGGAAGTCCCGCGTCTCGATCTTCGGCGGCTGGGGGCGGAGACGGCGCGTCAGCAGCCGTCCACCCTCCGCGGTCGCCGCTCCCTCTCGTTCGCTCATCGGCGCGGCCTCACTGGATCACGAACTCGGTGAAGTAGACGTCGGTCACCTCGAACTCCTCCTCGCGCAGCACGCCGAGATTCAGGTGGTCCCTGATCCGGCTCTGCACGAACTCCTTGCTGGTCCCGCCGTCGATGTCCTCGCTGGTGAGCGACGACAGGATCTTGATCAGGCGGTCCTGCACCCGGGGGAGGATCTCCTGGAAGCGCACCTCCGCCCCCGGCCCGTCCTTCGCCTCGAGCTCGAGCGTCATCGTCGCCTGCAGCAGGCGGAGCCCCTTGCTGTCCGCGAGGTTCACGAGGATCTCCGGGACCGGCGCGAGGATCTTCGTCGTCGGTTCGACCGGCACCTCCTCCTCGTGTCCCTCCTCTCCGGCCGGCTCCTGGTTCGGGAACATCAGGACGCCGACGGCGACCGACGACCCGACCAGGAACAGCACCCCCACGACGAGCCCGATCAGGGTCTTCAGCCCCCCGCCCTTCTTCTTCTCCGCCTCGGTCCCCCCTCCCTCGGGGGCGGGCGCGTCCTTCTCCGCTTCGGCCATGGCTCAGTTCTCCTTCTCGAGGTCGCCCGGGCGAAGGATGCCGAGCGCCTTGTCGGTCACCTCGTCCGCGAACTCCGGCGGCATCTCCGCGAGGATCTTCCCGGACTCCCGGGACTTCACGAACGACAGGATCAGGGCGACGCGCTCCGGCGGCTTCTCCATCAGGAGCGCGGCGGCGGAGGGCGCCTTCATCTTCTCGATGTCGCCGGCGAGCTGCTTCAGGTTCGCGAGCTCGGCCTCCTTCAGCACGACGGAGCGCGACTCCAGCGCCTGGCGCTCGGCGGCGAACGACTTCATCCGCTCCTCGAGCTCCTCCTCGCGGCGCGTCAGGTCGTCGAACCGGCGCGACAGCTCGGCCCGGACCAGCCCGAGGTCGCGCTCCTCCTGCTGCACGCTCTCCAGCCGCGCGCGGACGTTCGCGCGCACGGTCATCAGCTCCTTGAACAACGTCTTCGTCTCCATCGACGAGAAAGGCGACGGCAGGGCGATCCTCGGGAGCATCGGGTCCGCCGCCGTCTCCTCGCCGTCGCTCTCCGCCAGCCGGGCGTGCAGCGCGTCGAGTTCGCTCTCCGGCGCGGGCTCGGCCGGCGGCGGGTGTCCGAGCAGGGTCCCGATCGTCTCCTGGTTCAGCTTGCCGCGGAACGACAACGTCCCGGCCAGCCCGGCCGTGAAGAGCACGACCGCCCCGACCAACAGGAAGACCAGCTTCATCAAGCCGCCGCGCTCGCGGTTCGTCCGACTCATCCCACTCCTCCTTCGGGACTCCGGTCGGCGTTCGCGAAGCGACGCAGCCCGACCTCGTCCAGCGTCTTCTGTTCCCGGAGGCGCGCCGCCCGCGCGGCCTCCTCGGCGCGCCGCTCGTCGAGCTTCTCGATCGAACGCTCGCGCTGGCGCGCCTGGCGCCACGCCTCCTCCGCCCGCCGGCGCTCCTCGGCGCGGCGGACCAGCACGTCGCGCCGCGCCAGGAGCAGCGCCTCGTGGTCGCCGGCCCGCGCGAGCAGCGACCGCCAGCGCGCGACCTCCAGCCGTCCGCCCTGCGCCGACCGCAGCTCCTGCTGCGCGCCCTCGAGCGCGGACCGCTCGCGGGCGACCTCGTCGGCGGCGTCCTGCTCGCGCCGGAGCGCGACCGCGTACGCCTGACGCGCCACGGACTCCTCGTGCCGGCGCACGTCGAGGAGGCGCTGCATGCGGCGGCGGGCGCTCATCGATCGACTCCGGCCGCGGCGCCCATCGCCGTCAGGGTCTCCTCGAACGTCGACGCCGCCGACAGGTCCTGGCGCAGGAACCCGTCGATCCCCGGCATCCGCTCGACGGCCGCGTCGACCGCCGGGTCGGCCCCCTTCCGGTACGCGCCGACGTCGATCAGGTCCTTGTGGTCGCGGTGGATCGCGAGGTGGCGCCGGAGCGCGGTCGACGACCGGGCGTGCCCCGCGTCGATCAGCTGCGGCATGAGTCGGCTGACGCTCGCCAGGACGTCGACGGCCGGGTAGTGCCCCCGCTCCGCGAGCGCGCGCGACAGGACGACGTGGCCGTCCAGCAGCGAGCGGACCGAGTCCGCGACGGGGTCGTTCAGGTCGTCCCCCTCGACCAGCACCGTGTAGATGCCGGTGATGCTCCCGCGCTCGAACCGGCCGGGGCGCTCCACGAGCCGCGGCAGCGACGAGAAGAGCGACGGCGGATACCCCTTCGCCGTCGGCGGCTCCCCGAGGGCGAGTCCGACCTCCCGGCTGGCGGCCGCGAAGCGGGTGATCGAGTCCATCACCAGCAGCACGTCCTTCCCCTCGTCGCTGAACGACTCGGCGATCGCGGTCGCCACGAACGGCGCCTTCAGCCGCTGGAGCGGCGACGCGTTCGACGGCGCGGCGACCACGACCGACTTCCGCCGCCCCTCCTCGCCGAGCACGTCGCGCACGAAGTCGTACACCTCGCGCCCGCGCTCTCCGATCAACCCGATCACCGTCACGTCGGCGCGGCTGCGCGACGCGAGCGCCCCGAGGAGCGTGCTCTTCCCGACCCCGGCGCCGGCGAAGATGCCGACCCGCTGTCCCTTCCCGAGCGTGAGGAGGCCGTCGATCGACCGGACCCCGGTCTCGCACACCTCGTCGATCGGGTAGCGCGCCGCCGGGGACGGCGCCTCGCGATGGACCGGGACCCGGCGGCAGCCGCGCAGGCCCGGGCCGCCGTCGAGCGGCCGCCCGATCCCTGCAGTATCGAACCCCCTGGAGGCAAGCG
>JAUIEL010000564.1 GCA_030428825.1 bacterium | reverse complement strand
TCGCCTGCAGCACGCGCGCCAGGTCCGGGTTCCCCGCGATCACGCCCTGGGGGTCGGCGCCGCCGGCGGCCCGGCGCTCGGCGATCTGCTCGGCGGTCAGCCCGAAGATGTAGAGGTTCCCCTCGCCCGCCTCCTCGAGCATCTCGATGTTCGCGCCGTCGAGCGTCCCGACGGTGAGGGCCCCGTTCATCATGAACTTCATGTTGCCGGTCCCCGACGCCTCCATGCCGGCGGTCGAGATCTGCTCGCTGACGTCGGTCGCCGGGATGATCCGCTCGGCGAGCGTCACCCGATAGTCCGGCAGGAACGCGACGGTCATCCAGTCGTGGACGCGCGGGTCCGCGTTGATCACGCGGCCGAGCTCGTTGATCAGCCGGATGATCCGCTTCGCCGCCCAGTACCCCGGCGCCGCCTTCCCGCCGAACAGGTACGTGCGCGGCGCGGTCGGCGTCCGTCCGTCCTCGGTGATCCGCAGGTAGTCGAGCGCGATCCGGAGCGCGTTCAGGAGCTGCCGCTTGTACTCGTGGATCCGCTTGATCTGCACGTCGTGGATCGACGCCGGATCGGGGCGCCGTCCGACCGCGGCCTCGACGGTCTTCGCCAGGCGTTCCTTGTGCCATCGCTTGATCCGGCGGAGCTCGCCGAGGAACCCGTCGTCCTCCGCGAGCGGCTCGAGCTCGCGGAGCGACTCGAGGTCGGTGATCCAGCGCTCCCCGAGGTGGTGGGTGAGGAGGCCGGCGAGCGGCGGGTTCGCGCGGAGGATCCACGGCCGCTGCGTCACGCCGTTCGTATTGTTCTGGAACCGGTCGGGCCAGAGGGTCGCGAAGTCGGGGACGAGCTGCTCGCGAAGGAGCCTCGAGTGCAGCGCGCTGACGCCGTTGACGGCGTGGCTCCCGACGACGGAGAGGTTCATCATCCGGATCCGCTGCTCGCCGTCCTCGTCGACCAACGACAGCCGCCGGCGTCGCTCGTCGTCCCCCGGCCACCGCGCCGCGACCGTGTCGAGGAACCGCTCGTTCACGTCGAGGATGATCTGCAGGTGGCGCGGCAGCACCGTCCCGAGGAGCTCGGTCGGCCAGACCTCCTGCGCCTCGGGGAGGAGGGTGTGGTTCGTGTACGCGATCGTGCGGGTCGTGAGGTCGAACGCCGCGTCCCACGGCACGCCGCGCTCGTCGACGAGCTGCCGCATCAGCTCGGCGACCGCGAGCGACGGGTGGGTGTCGTTCAGCTGGATCGCGACCCGGTCCGGGAGCTTCGCGAGGTCGTCGCCGAACCCGGCGAGGATGTCCTGCACCGCGCACGACACGAAGAACCACTCCTGCAGCAGCCGCAGCTCGCGCCCGGCCGGGATGTCGTCCGACGGGTAGAGGACCTTCGAGATCCGCTCGGTCTCGATCTTCGCCTCGACGGCGCGCACGTAGTCGCCGGCGTTGAAGATCTCCATGTCGAAGTTCTCGTCCGACTGCGCGGCGTACAGGCGGAGGTGCGTCACCGTCCTCCCGCCGTAGCCGACCACCGGCAGGTCGGACGGGACGCCGAGGATCCGGCGCGCGTTCTTCCACGTGCCGGCGCGGTGCTTCCCCGACCGCTCCGCCTCCCCGTACACCGGCACGCTCCGGACGAGGTTCGGCCGCGGGATCAGCCACGGCGAGCCGGGGGAGCGCCAGACGTCGGGGAGCTCCTGCTGCCACCCGTTCTCGAACACCTGCCGGAACAGCCCGTACTCGTAGTTGATGCCGTACCCGAACCCGGCCAGTCCGAGCGTCGCCATCGAGTCGACGAAGCAGGCGGCGAGCCGCCCGAGGCCGCCGTTCCCGAGCGCGGGGTCCGGTTCGACGTCGAGCACCTCCTCGAGGTCGGCGTCGAGCTCCATCAGCGCGTGGACGCACGGCTGGTACAGCCCGAGGTTCAGCAGGTTGTTCCCCAGGGCGCGCCCCATGAGGAACTCCATCGAGAGGTAGTGGATCCGCTTGGCGCCGTTCGCCTCCACCCGGCGCCGGGTGGCGAGGAGCGCGTCGATGATCGGCTCGCGGACGGCGAGCGACACGCAGACGAACCGCTCGCGCGGCGAGCAGTCGGGCCAGGTCTTGCCGAGCGAGTAGCGCGCGTGGCGCTCGATCGACTCCTTCAGCTTCTTCACGTCGACGAGACGGGCGGCGGCGTGCGAGGCGAGGTCGGTGGGGCTCATGCGGACGGTCCCGGGGCTGCGGACCGGGACATTCGAGCGGATCGCGCGCCGGGAAAAAGCCCGCTCCCGGGAAGAAGCGTGCCCGGCGCGACGGGACGTCGCGTATCCGCGCTACGACCGGGTGGCGACCGGGACGAGGTCGGTCGACTCGGCGAGGCGCTTCGACACGTGGTGGATGAACCAGCCCGCGAGGATGCCGGCCACGAGGTCGAGGACCCAGTGGAAGCCGAGGAGGACGGTGGAGGAGACGATCACCGCGCCCGACACCGTCGCGACGCGCGCGAACGCCCGCGGCGCCGTCTCGCGGGCCAGCAGCACCAGCGAGACCGTCAGCGACGTGTGGTACGACGGGAAGCAGTTGTCGATCCCGCTCATCGGTCGCACGATGTCGATCAGCCACGGATGGATGCTGTCCATCAGCGGCATGACGCCCGCGGGCGAGTGGAACCACGGCTCGTTGACCGGGAAGAAGAGATAGAACGGCAGGCAGAAGACGTAGTTGAGCGAGAAGACGTACGCCGTCCGCTTCAGGCTCGTGTCGTCCCGCAGGCGGTCGTACGAGAACGCCATCCCGAACAGGAGCCCCGGGAAGAGGATCAGGTAGGCGAAGCTCAGGATCGCCGTCAGCGGGAAGAAGCCGAACGCCCCGTGGAGCGCCCCCTCGACGGCCGCGAACGCGCCCTGGATCCCCGCGACCATCCCGCCCTCGAGCGAGTGCAGCAGGCCGGTGTAGTCGACCCCGACCAGTCGCGTCACCTTGTGATCGTCGCCGGTCTGGACGAGATCGAAGACGAAGACCGCGAACCAGATCCCGACCGCCAGCCGGAACGTCTTCCGCCAGTCGCGCCAGACCGCCGCCGTCGCCCGCGCCGCCCCCGGCCCGACGGCGAGACGGACGAAACCGATCGCCACGAGGGCGATCAGGACGACCTGCGACAGGGCGAGAAGCGACTTCATTCCGGCGACCGTGATCCGTTGTCGGAGCCCAAACCCGCTACGCTACCAGAGAAACGACCGTGGGCGAGCGGTCGTCCGGATGCTCCGTTGTTCCGATCCTGACCCGTTCTTGGCGGTCCTGCCTCCCATTCGTCCATGATTCCGACCATCTCCGACGTGCGGGCGGCGCGCGAACGCCTCGCCGGGGGCCCGCACCGGACCCCGCTCCTCCGCTCCCGCCTGCTCGGCGAGCACGCCGGCGGCGCGGCGTTCCTGAAGCCGGAGAACCTCCAACGGGCCGGCGCATTCAAGTTTCGCGGCGCCCTTCACGCGATTCGCACGCTCGCCGACGACGAGCGGCGCCGCGGCGTCGTCACCTATTCGTCCGGGAACCACGGTCAGGCGCTCGCCCTCGCCGCCCGCGAGGAGGGGGTGCGGGCGGTCGTCTTCATGCCCGAGGACGCCCCGGCGGCGAAGGTGGCGGCCGCGCGCTCCTACGGCGCCGACGTCCGGTTCGCCGGCACCACCTCCCCCGAGCGGAAGGCCGCCGCCGAGGCGCTCGTCGACCGGGAGGGAGTCGTCGTCGTCCCGCCGTTCGACGACCCCCGGATCGTCGCCGGCCAGGGGACCGTCGGGCTCGAGCTGGTCGAGGACCTCCCGGACGTCGACGTCGTCCTCGTCCCGGTCGGCGGCGGCGGCCTCGCGGCCGGCGTGACGCTCGCGCTGAAGGCGTCCCGCCCCGACGTCGAGATCGTCGCCGTCGAACCGACGACCGCCGACGGCCTCGGCCGCGCCCTCGCCGCCGGCGCTCCGGTCGAGATCCCCGCGCCGACCACGATCGCCGACGGCCTGAAGCCGCTCCAGGTCGGGGAGATCCCGTTCGCGATCCTCTCCGAGCACCGCGCCCGCGCGGTCACCGTCACCGACGAGGAGATCCTCGACGCGATGCGCTTCCTCGCCCTGCGAGCGAGGCTCGTCGTCGAGCCGTCGGGCGCCGCGGGCGTGGCGGCGCTGCGGGCGGGGAAGGTGCCGTTGGAGGGGAGGACGGCGGCGGTCGTGCTGTCGGGAGGGAACGTCGATCCGGCGCTGCTCGCGCGCGCCCTCGGCAGCGAGGGGTTCGACGGCTGACGCGAGGCTACGAGGTCGCGCGGCTCCGCCGTCCTCCGCGAATCCGGCACCGGCCCGTTCATCCCGGTCCGCCCCTCCTTTCCATTCATGGGTCGGGCGCACCGCATCCATTGCTCTCCCCCCCCCCGGACCTTTCAGTTTCGAGGCCCGGCGCGGGCGGAGGTCGGAGGGGGTCGCGCGCGCCTTGGAGCGAGCGACGCCGGACCCGACGCCCGAGCACGCACCGACGTTCAAGCGTCGCGTCGCGAGGAGAGCGGAGCGGGCGGCCGGACCTCCGGCGAACCCGTCGACGTCCTCCTCGGGAGGAGCGCGAACCCGTCACGCCGGCCGCCCGTGGAGCGTGCCGCGCGACCCCCTCCGACCTC
>JAUIEL010000563.1 GCA_030428825.1 bacterium | reverse complement strand
CGAGCAGGAACCGCTTCAGGAGTTCGTCGCCGCCGAGCCCGGGACGGAGCAGCTTGACCGCCACCACGCGCCGGGGGTGGTCCTGCTCGGCCTCGACGACCGTCCCCATCCCTCCCTCGCCGATCCGGCCGAGGACCCGGTACGCGCCGATCTGGTCGGGGACGGCGTCGCCGCCGGCCCCCTCCGCCAGCGCCTCACGGACCCGCTCCGCGGCCGCCGCGCCCACGACCTCGGTCGTCGCGCCGCCGTCGTCGTGCGCGAGGAGGCGCTCGACCTCGGCCCGCAGGTCGGCGTCTCCCCGACACGCCGCGTCGAGGAACTCGGCCCGCGCGTCGCCGTCGAGCGCGACGGCGCGGCCGAACAGTTCGGAGACGAGCGCGTGCCGTTCGGGGTCCACCGGTCCGTCCTCGACGCCCGTGCGGCGGGTCGATGAACCGGGGCGCCGACGCGGTTGTACCAAGTCGCGCCGTCGGCCCCACGAATCTCGTTCGGCCGGCGCGGGACACTCGTTCTCCCGGGGAAGTTCCTCACGTCCTTCCCGCATCGATTCGGAGGTGCACCATGTCCCGTTCCCGTGGCTCCCTCGTCCTCTCGACCTCGCTCCTGATCGGCGCCGCGTCCGCGCAGGAGTTCCAACCCCACCACGTCTTCATCGCCTCTCCGGAGGCGAACAAGGTGACCGAGCTCGACGAGGACCTGAACTTCGTCCGCGACCTGACCGCGCCGGGGCTCGCCATCCCGCACGCGCTGGCGTTCGGTCCCGACGGACGCCTCTACGTCGGGTCGGCGGCGAAACGGATCTTCGTCTTCGACGGGTCGGGGACGGCGGTGACCGACTTCCAGGTCGTCAGCGGTCCGGGCGGCCTCGCGTTCGGGCCGGGCGGACGGCTGTTCACGACCGCCGTCGACGCCGTCCACCGCTATGACACGAACTCGCAGACGCCGTCGCTCGCGGGCGGGCTCGCGCTGGAGGAGCCGGCGAACGGCCTGGCGTTCGGCGCCGACGGCCGGCTGTACGTCGCGGCTCCGTCGTCCGACGGGTTCCTCCGGATCACGCCCGAGCTGACTCGTTCCGGCGAGATGAACACCGGGCTCGGCCCGCACTCCCTCCCTGCGCCGGAGGCGATCGCCACGGGACGGAACGGTCGCTTCTACACCACCGACTTCGTCACCGACGAGGTGCTCGTCTTCCTCGGCACCGGCCTCGCCGTCGACTCGATCGGGCTCGACGGCCTGCGGGACCCCGACGGCCTGGCGTTCGACCGGAGCGGCCGGCTCTGGGTCGGCTCGAACTTCCACGACGAGATCGCCCTCGTCGACGTCGAGACGAAGCAGGCGACGCGGATCGACGTCTCGACGCACGGCCTCCTCCACCCCGCCGCGATCGCGTTCGCGCCGGTCCGTTGGCTCGGCAACGTGAAGGGGAAGCTGACGCACTCCGACGGCACGATCGAGAAGATCGACGAGCCGGTCGAGCTGACCTGGGCCCCGGGGTCGAACCACACGATGATGAAGCTCCTGAAGCTCGAGAACGGCGCGACGCTCCTCGACCGGTTCTTCGACGAGGCGTGGGTCTTCCACGGCCCCGAACTCGGCGAGCCGGAAGGGACGAAGCGGATCCTCGACCAGGCGGAGATCCAGCCGTTCGCGCAGAGCGGCGGGATCGCGCGGGTCACGCTGAAGGCGAAGGGGAGCCTCGACGCGGCCGGTCGGTTCGAGCCGAAGAAGCTCTCCGGCGCGATCCGCCGCACGGACGGATCGCTCTCGTTCCAGGGGAAGCTCGTCGCGAAGAAGCGGCTGAACTGAACCCGAACGCCGAGAACGGACGGAGTCGGCGCGTGGCCGGCTCCGTCCCTCTCCGACCGGGCCTCAACAGGTCGTCACGCCGCCGTTCACGACGAGCGTCTGGCCGGTCACGAACCCCGCCTCCTCGCTCGCGAGGTAGCAGACCGCGTGCGCGACGTCGTCGGGGACGCCCCAGCGGCCGAGCGGGATCCCGGCGAGGTAGCCGTCCTTCAGCTCCTGCGGGTCGTTCTCGTGCCGCTCGACCGGGATCCAGCCGGGCGACACCATGTTGACGGTGATCCCCCACGGCGCGAGCTCGTTCGCCATCGAGCGGGACCAGCCGCGCTGCGCCCCCTTCGCCGCGACGTACGCGCTGAAGTTCGGCACCCCGCGGTCGAACACCTCGGAGCCGATGTTCAGGATCCGCCCCCACCGGCGCTCCTTCATCGACGCGAGGCACTCCATCGTCAGCAGGTACGGCGACTTCACGAAGAAGTCGAGCATCCGCTGATAGAACGCCCAGTCGTACTCCTCGATCGGCTTCTGCGGCTGCTCGCAGGTCGCGTTCGGGACGAGGACGTCGATCGGGCCGAGCGCCTCGGCCGCTTCGGCGCAGAGGCGCTTCACGTCGGCCGGGTCGGTGACGTCGGCGCGGAGCATCACCCCTTCGGCGCCGGTCGCGCGGAACGCCTCGAACGCGCTCGCCGCGCGCGCCTCGTCGTTCGCGTAGTTCATCGCCACCTTCGCGCCGGCCTCGCCGAGCCGGAGCGCCATCGCCTTGCCGAGGCCGGTGGAGGAGCCGGTCACCAGGGCGACGCGGCCGTTCAGGGTCGTGGTCATCGTCGGCGGCTCCGTTCCGCGTGCAGGGTGTGGACGGTCGTCGACCGGAACGTCTCGCCCGGCTCGAGGATCGTCGACGGGAAGTTCTCGTGGTTCACGCTGTCGGGGAAGTGCTGCGTCTCGAGGCAGAGCGCGCCGCGGTGCTCGTACGCGCCCATCAGGCCGGCGTCCCCCTTCAGGAAGTTGCCGGAGTAGAGCTGGATCCCCGGCTCGGTCGTCGAGATCGAGAGCGTCCGGCCCGAGCGCGGGTCGTGCAGACGGGCCGCCCGCTTCATCGTCCCGGCCGGCCCGCGGAGGACGTAGTTGTGGTCGTAGCCGGCGGCGGCGGTGTCGGTCAGCGCGTCGATCCGGTCCCCGATCCGCGTCGCCTCCCGGAAGTCGAGCGGCGTCCCCTCGACCGACGCGATCTCGCCGGTCGGGATCAGCGTGTCGTCGCACGGCGTGTACTCGTCCGCCTCGATCCGGAGGACGTGGTCGAGGATCGTCCCCATCGCGGCGCCGGAGAGGTTCCAGTAGGCGTGGTTGGTGAGGTTCAGGGGCGTCCTCGCGTCGGTCCTCGCCTCGTAGTCGACGACCAGCTCGTTCCGGTCGTTGAGCGAGTAGGTCACCGCCACGTCGAGGTTCCCCGGGTACCCCTCCTCGCCGTCCGGGCTGGTCCGCGTGAACCGGACGCTCGCGCCGTCGAGCACCTCGGCGTCCCAGACGTGCTGCCCGAACCCGCGGTCCCCGCCGTGCAGGTGATTCGGGTCGTTGTTCGTCGCCAGCTCGTATTCCTCTCCGTCGAGCGTGAACCGACCGAGCGCGATCCGGTTGCAGACCCGCCCGGTCGTGCATCCGAAGTACTGGTTGGCGTCCGACTCGTACCCGGCGACGTCCTTGAAGCCGAGCACGACCGTCTTCGACTCCCCCTCGCGGTCCGGGACGTGCATCTCGACCAGGGTCGCGCCGAAGTCGGAGACCCGGGCGATCAGGCCGTTGTGGTTCCGGAGCGTGTAGAGCGTCGTCTCGACGCCGTCCTTCGTGGTGCCGAACGATCGCGACTCGACGGGCATGGCGGCGGGACTCCGGGCGGCGTCGCGCAGCTCGGCGCAGCCGGCGAGGGCCGCGGCGAGGACGACGAGGGACGTGGGACGGATCATCGGGCGCTCCCCGGTTCGGAAGCGCCCGACGATAGCCCCCGCCGCCGCCCGGCGCGAGCGCGAGCGCCGGGAGGGAGCGTCAGCTCCCGAGCTCGACCTCGAGGCCGGCCGTGAACGACAGCCCGGCGAGCGCGCCGACGTCCTGCTCGATCGCCTGCCAGTAGAGCGGGACACCGCAGAGCGTCGGGTCGTCGGGGATCGCGACGGTGTACGTCGCGCCGCCCGGCGGGACGACGTCCGGGAAGGCGAACGCCGGATCGACGAGGAGCGTTCCGAACGCCGCCGTCGGAAGGCTCGCCGGCTGGAACCCGACCATCAGGACGGCCGGCGTGGAGACCCCGGCCGAGTTCGACAGGAGGAGCGACGCGGTCGTCCCGAGGACCGGCGGCGCGGAGAGCACGAGCGTCGGCACGGCGCCCCCCGTCCCCGGGAAGCCGGTCCCGTACGACGTCGCGGCGGCGGGCGCGCAGAGCTCCCGGACGAAGACGTCGTGGACGCCGTTCGTGTCGCCGGCGACGAGGTTCGCCGCCTCGCTGGTGAAGATCAGCGTCCGGCCGTCCGCGCTCGCCTTCACGTCGCCGCCCGGCTCGTCCCCCTCCTGTCCCTGGTCGCCGACGGTGACCCGGACGGACTTCCCGGTGACGCGGTCGCGGAGGAAGCCGTCGAACACGCCGTTCGTGTCGCCCGGCACGACGTCGGCCGCGAAGCTCGTGAACAGGACCGACCGGCCGTCGCCCGAGATCCCCGACACGTAGCTGCTGCCGGCCGCCGCGCCGCCCGACGCCGCCTTCGACACGAACTCGAGCTGCTGCGTGGCGACGTCGTAGACGTAGACGTCCTGCTGGTTCGAGCGGTC
>JAUIEL010000562.1 GCA_030428825.1 bacterium | reverse complement strand
TACGTGTCGAGCGCGGACATCCGAGGGCTGGTCGCGCGGTGGAGCGGGACGGACCTCCGCCCCGCGCTGTTCGCCGCGACCGACGCGATGAACGAACAAGCCACGACGGTGCTCCTGTTCGCGATGTCGAGCGCCGGGGAGAGGATCGACGGCGAGGTGGTCGAGCGGGCCGTCCCCTGGGTCGACTCGCTCTCGACCGCGCTCGCGGCCGTCGGCAGCTGCGTCGAGGACCCGATCCCGGCGGTCGCCCGCGTCTGTGACGGCGCCTCGCTCTCCGACGAGCGCCTCGTCGGTCTGCTCTTCGCGGCGACGCGGCGGTCGAAGGGGCGTCCGCCGGTCGAGATCCGCCGGCTCCTCCGGATCGCGTCGAGGAGGCAGCTGGGGATCGAGGCATCGTACGTCCTGGCGTTCGCCGCGCTGAACGTCGAGGACGATCCGGAGCTCCACGAGGCCCTCTCCCCGTGGATCACGGTCGTGCGGAACCTCCGGCGCGCCGCCGTGATCCCGAAGAGCCTGGGCGGGACGATCGACGGCGGACTCGCGGCGCTCCTGCGGGAGGCGAAGCGGGTCGTCGAGCCACCCCCCGGCGGATCGATCCCTCCCGCGCACGTCGGCATCGGACGGAACGACCCGTGCCCTTGCGGCAGCGGGAAGAAGTTCAAGCGGTGCTGCGCGTCGGCCGATCCCGCCCGGAGCACCGCTCCGCCCGCGCGCCTCCCGGAGTTCGATCCGGCGCCCTACCTGGCGCTGCCGCTCGCGGAGTTCGGCGATCTCCGCCCCGGCACGCTGGTGCGCCTGCCGCCGGCCGCGATGCGGGACGAACAGCTCGAGTCCGCCCGGGCGACGCTCGCCTCGTTCGGCCGGTTCGACGAGGCGGATCGGATGGTCGAGGAGCGGCTGCGGCGCTCGCCGGAACCGGCCGACGAGAGGGCGGCGGACCGTGTGGACGACCTGATCGCGGACCACGTCGACGACCTGTTCCGGGCCGGCGAAGGGGAGCGCGCCCGCGGATGGATCGCCCGCGCGCCGAGGTCGGAGTCGCTCGTCCGGGAGTGCGCACCGGAGCTCTTGTTCGAGGGGAAGGACGTGTCGGCCCTCGACGAGGCCGACGCGCTGGTCCGACGGCACCTCGACCCGGACGTGGAGCTTCATGTCGGGGCGGAGGCCGTCGACCTCGCGTTCGTCCTGCTTCGCCGCTGGCCCGCACTCGGGATCGTCTTCGCGCGAGGAGTGATCGAGCGCGAGCGGGATCTCGACGCGTACGCCCTCCTCCACGAGATCGAGCTCGCGCGTGCCCGCCTGCTCCTCCCGCTCCGCGACCCGGCGCACGACCTGTGCGAGTTCCTGTTCGAGCCGCCGGACGTTCCGATCGACGAGGCGGACGACGACGACGACGACGAGTCGGGCGAGGAGATCGACGGGGACCCGCCCGCGAGGGAGGTCGCGACGGATCGGATCGACCGGGAACGGTACGAGGTGCTGCGGCGGGAGGCGCGCGCGTCCGGTCGACGCGTCGTGCGGCTCGAGGACGAGCTCAGGGAGCGTGAGCGGGAGCTCGCGCGGCTCAAGCGGAGGGAGGAGGGGGCGGACCCGGCGGCCGCGGCGGGGCGCGGCGCAGGGGAGCGGGACGCGGCCGAGGCGGAGATGTCCCGGTTGCGGGAGAAGGTGAAGGCGTTGAAGGGCCTGATCCGGGAGGGGAACGAGACGCGCGCCGAGCTGAGGCGCCGGCTGGATCGGCAGCGGATCGACGCGGGTCGCCGGGAGGAACCCGCCGAAGGCGGGGCGAGCTCCGCTCCCGCCGACCGCGACGCCGGCGCGGGAGCCGTGCACCCGCTCCGCCGCCTTCGATTCGACGCGGGGGCGGAGAAGGCGATCCGGCGAGCGCCGGCCGGAGTCGGCCGGCGGGCGATGGAGAGGGCGGGAGCGCTCGCCGGCGGGGCGGCGGCGGCGTGGAGGGACGCGAAGCCGCTCCGAAGCGTCGAGGGGCGCTGGTCGGTCCGCGTCGGGATCCACCATCGTCTCCTGTTCGTCCTCGACGACCCGGAGGAGGGGCTCGTGCGGGTGATCGATCTCGTCCCGCGCGAGGGGCTCGACACGGCGGTCCGCACCGGGCGCCCCTGAGGGCGCCGGGCGGGGGGTCAGCCGAGGCCGACGTGCAGGGCCGTCATCAGGAGGAAGCCGCCGAGGAAGGCGAACGTCGTCCCGCCGTGGGCCTGCGTGCGGCGGGTCTCGGGGATGATCTCGCCCACGATGACGAACAGCATCGCGCCGCCGGCGAACGCGAGGGTCCACGACAGGAGCGACTCCGCGAGCCACGCGGCGGCGGCGCCGAACGCGGCGCCGAGCGACTCGAGGACGCCGGTCCCGAGGCTGACCAAGAACGCCGTCGTGCGCCGGTAGCCGATCGACACCAGGCCGGCGGCGACCGCGAGCCCCTCCGGCACGTTCTGGAGGCCGATGCCGATCGCCAGCGGCAGGCCGGCCGAGACCTCTCCCGACGCGAATCCGACGCCGACCGCCATCCCCTCCGGCAGGTTGTGGAGGGTGATCGCGAAGACGAACAGCCAGATCCTCCGGACCGCCTCCGCCTCGGGCCCCTCCCGCCCCTGGACGAAGTGTTCGTGCGGGACGTGCCGGTGGAGGACCCAGAGCGTGACGACGCCGATCGCCACGCCCCCGCAGACGACCGCCGACGCGCCCCACGACGAGGCGGCCCTCGCCCGGGCGACGGCGACCGCGGGGTCGAGCAGCGCGTAGAACGTCGCCGCGAGCATGATCCCGCCGGCGATCGACAACAGCAGGTCGTGCCCCCGGGCGCTCAACCGCCGGAGCGAGTAGACCATCACCGCGCCGAGGCCGGTCGCCGCGCCGGCCGCCAGCCCACCGACGACACCCTGGACGATCGGGGACGTCATCGTCGCTCCGTCACGCGGCGGGCCCCGGGGCGGGGAGGCGGATGGCCTCTCGTCCCGTCCTCGGATCTCCGGTGGACCGACACGGCGTTCAGGGCGCGGGACGCCAGTAGACGCCCATCATCGCCATCGCGTCGATCGGGCGGTCGCTCGTGTTGTCGTAGCGCGCCTCGATCTCGTACTCGTGGTCGCGACGCAGAGGGAACCCCTCGGCGCTGGAGTAGGCGGGGATCCGGGCGATCTGGACCCGGTCCGGCTCGTTCTCCACGACCGCCTCCCACAGGACCTCGTCGGCGGTGACGTCGCGCAGCCGCATCGACACGCCGTGGTTGTGCAGGTGGGTGGCGACGTAGTGGACGGTGGCGCGCTCGGAGGTCAGCCAGGGCCGGACGTCGATCCGGCGCCGGGTGAGCTGCTTCCCGGGCGGGACCATCCAATGGACCGGGAGGTCGTCGACGAGCACGCAGTGGGTCGAGACGTCCGAGGCTCCGCCGGCGTCGGCGGGGCGGTGCCGGGCGTCGCGCACCGACATCACGATCGGCGTCATCGTCAGCTCGCGGAGGGGCGCGTCGCCGACGTCCTCCGCCGAGCGGTACTCGACCGTCGCTCGGATCCGGACGTGCCGGTCGATCGGCGCGACGTGGTTGTTCAGCGCCATGCCGAAGAAGTTCAGCCCGCCGCGGCGCGTCCACTCGGTCATCCGGACGCCGAACCCGTCGGGGAACCGGATCTCCTCGGCGCCGGTCGCCATCACGAGGAGCTGGCTGCCGAGCCCGACCTGCATCTGGCTGTGGCAGAAGAACTCGTCCCCGAGGCGCGCCCCGTCGCCGGCGTCGATCACCTCCGAGCGGATCGCCGTCACCCAGTCGAGCCCGTCCGCGTCGACCGGCACTCGGTCGGACGGGCCCTGCATCGAGCGGTAGATCCGGTCGACGTGGAGCGGCGGCGTCTCGACGACGAGCGTCCGCGGCGGCGGAGGCGAGACGGCGGCGTCGTCGTCCGGCGCGGGCGGCGCCGGGAACGCGGCGAGCAGCGGGAGGAGCGCGAGCGGAACGACCATGGGACCTCCGGGACGGCGTCGATCGTAGCCCGTCCGTCCCCTCGACGTTACCCTGGCCGGCGTGAGGTCCGGCCGGTCCGGTCGGGCCGCCGGTCGAAGGAGACGACCCCGTGCCCGCCGACGATTCCCGCGAAGCGTTCGTGGAGCAGGTGTACGAGAAGCTGCGGGCGATCGCCCGCCGCCGTCTCGCGTCGGAGCGCGCGGATCACACCCTCCAGGCGACCGCGCTCGTGAACGAGGCGTTCGTCAAGCTGAACGGCGACCGCCAGCTCACGTGGCAGGAGAAGGACTCGTTCTTCGTCGCCGCGTCGGAGGCGATGCGCCGCGTCCTCCTCGATCACGCGCGGAAGAAGCGGAGCGACCGGCGCGGGGGCGGCGCGCGCCCCCTGCCGATGGACGTGGTCGACCTCGCCGTCCACTCCGACTCCGGGTGGATCGAGGCGCTCGACGAGGCGCTCGCGCGGCTCGAGGCGGAGGACCCGCGGGCGGCGAAGGTCGTGCGGCTCCGGTTCTACTGCGGGCTCGCGGTCGAGGAGGCGGCGGCGCACCTCGACGCCTCTCCGCGGACGATCGCCCGCGAGTGGGCGTTCGCGCGAGCGAGGCTGTTCCAGCTCCTCGGCCAGGCGGAAGACTGACCGCGCGGAGCGGGTCCG
>JAUIEL010000561.1 GCA_030428825.1 bacterium | reverse complement strand
CGGTGCCGGTGGCCAACAATCTCGCCCGGGTGAATCGATGACGAGGGTGCCGAACCGCCGCGTTGACGAGGGCCGTTCATGACGTGGCAGCCGAAGAGAGAGTCCGCCGGGTTCACGATGATGGAGTTCATCGTCGTCGTCGCCATCACCGGCATCCTGATCGTCGGCCTCGGCGCCGTCGTCGAGATCCCCCGCCAGGTCGCCGAGCAGGAGCTCGCCGGCGACGCCCGCATCTCCGACGTCGACCGCGCGGTGCGGTGGCTCGACGAGGACGTCCGGTTCGCGAAGGACGTCGCGGTGCCGTCCGTGGGCGAGCTGCACGTCACGCGGAGGGACGGCCGGCTCGTGAAGTACACGTGGGGCGGCTCGAGCGGCCCGCTGGTGCGGACGGCGCCCGAAGGGACGGCGAACCTGATCTCGAGCGCGGCACGGGTGGCCTTCTCCCTGGGGATGACGGAGATGGCGGGCACGTACCTGGACGGCAGCATGGACGAGTCGGTCGTCGAGGCGGCGGCGTTCGAGTCGTTCTCCCTCGCGGACGGCTGGTTCCTGTCCGACCTGCTGCCGATCGGCAGCCTCCTCCGGTCGGTCGATCTCCTGGTCGGGACGTTGCCGATCGAGAGCGGGAAGCGGGTGGGGCTGTCGTTCACCGCGTCCGGGTTGGACGCGGACGGCGGCTTCATCGAGTCGATCCGGCTCCGGCTGCGGCGCAACGGCTCGGGGGGGATCTACGTGGCGGTCTGGAGCGCGACCGACGACCTTCGGTCGCCGGACTGGCTGCACTGGATCACCGGGAAGTGGGTGGAGAACTCCGCGCTTCCGGCCTCGATGTCCGACTTCGAGATCACGATGCCCGAGAACAACCGGATCCACGACGGTCGGAAGTACTTCGTCGAGATCTACTCCCAGCCGCTCGAGCAGGCCGCCGTCCTCGAGACGCGTGCCCTGAGTCTCGCGGCGGCGGCCTCGCCCACCGGGGGAGGCGTCCTCCGTTCGATCCTCGGCGGCCCGTACGACCCGATCGCCGGCTCGCTCGCGGCGAGCCAGACCGTGTTCTCGGTCAAGGTGAAGAGCCCGGAGTCGGTCGCCAGCGGTTCGAGCGGGGACTCCCAGCTGATCCCGACCTGCGTCCAGGCGACGCTCCAGATCGTGACCGCCGACGGCGTGAGGTCGATCGACACGTCGGTCCCGATCGAGAACAACGTCGCGAGGGTGACCCGATGAACACGCGGTCGAGACGACTCGCCATGCGCGGAGGAATCGAGCCATGACGCACGAGCCGAGGCGACGGTCCGCCGGGTTCACGATGATGGAGTTCATCCTCGTGGTCGGCATCACCGGCATCCTGGTCGTCGGCCTCGGCGCCGTGGTCGAGATCCCCCGTCGGATGGCCGAGCAGGAGTTCTCGGGAGACGCCCGGATCTCCGACGTCGACCGGGCGATGAAGTGGCTGGACGACGACGTCCGGTTCGCGAAGGACGTCGCCGTGCCGTCCGTCCGGGACCTCGAGATCACGACGCGGTCGGGCGAGACCGTGACCTGGAGCTGGGGCGGGTCGAGCGGGCCGCTGACCCGGACCGACCCCGGGGGGACGTCGTCGATGATCCCCAGCGCCGCGCGGGTGAGCTTCTCCCTCGGCCTCTCGAAGGCGCGCGTCGCCGCGACCGACGGCTCGGTGCTCGAGTCGACTGTGGAGTCGGCGGCGTTCGACACGTTCACGCTGAACGCCGGGTACGGACTGGCCGACCTCCTCCCGATCCGGACGTTGCTGACGGCCGTCGACCTCCTCGTCGGCGTCCTCGTCGTCCACCCCGCGCAGCCGATCGGCATCGTCTTCACCGCGACCGGCCTCTCGGACGACAGCGCGCACCTCGAGTCGATCCGGCTCCGCCTCCGTCGGAACGGGACGAGCAACCTGGTCGTGACCGTCTTCGAGGCGCTGGAGTCCCCGCTGCGGCCCGACCGCACC
Source organism: bacterium (assembly GCA_030428825.1). Taxonomy (GTDB): domain Bacteria; phylum Planctomycetota; class B15-G4; order B15-G4; family JADJEK01; genus JAUIEL01. Next base: position 2,659 of record JAUIEL010000561.1, on the reverse strand, counting down.
AAGGTGGTCGGCAAGGTGGTGGTCCAGAACGGTCGGCTGCCGGCGGTGCTGAGCGACCTCACGATCGCCCTGCCGGCGGAGCGGAGGATCCATCAGGGCGGGCGGTACTTCGTCGAGCTGAAGCCCGAGTCGTCCGACCGCGCGGTCGCCCTGGAGACGCGGGTCCTCTCGATCGCCGCCGCCGCCGCGTCGACGACGACCGGCGTCCTCTCGTCCTCGGACGGCGGGCGGAACTACTCCCCGATCGGCGGGAGCCTCGACGCGTCGCAGACCGTCTTCTCCGTCCTGGCGACGAAGTCGACGACCGACGCCGCGGGGGCGGGCGAGGGGTACGTCCTGATCCCGACCTGCGTCCAGGCGTCGATCAAGCTCGTGACCGTCGACGGAGTGAGGTCGATCGACACGTCGGTGCCGATCGAGAACAACCTCGCGCGCGTGACCCGGTGATCGGCTGAACGACATGGCTCTCCGTGCCCCATCCCGCGAACGCGGATCGATCCTGATCCTGGCGCTGCTCACCTCGGCGGCGGCGTCGATCGCCGGCATGTACCTCGTGCTGACGGCGGACCTCCGCACCCGCGCCAGCCGCTATCTCGTCCGTTCCGCGGACGCGTCGCGGGTGGCGCTGTCGGGGCTGCAGCTCGCCCGGCACCGGCTGGACGCGGCGCCCGGGTGGACCGGCGCGGTCGCGTCCGACCCGGTCGACACGCACGAGGCCGTCACCGTCTCCGCCTCCGCGATCGGGAGCTACATGGCGAGCGTGACGAGCGTCGGCGCGATCGGCGACGCGACGCAGACCGTCACCGCCGACCTCCGGGCGGTCGCGCACCCGGCCCTCGACTTTCGGGTCGTGTCGGAGACGACGCTGACCTTCTCCGACGCGGCGGTCGGCGGGTACCTCCGCGCCAACGGGGACGTCGAGGTCCTCGGGAGCCTCGACTTCTACGGCGCCCTCGTCACGACCGAGGGGAGCGTGGTCGACGGGTCGGTGCCGTCCGGCCAGGTCGAGTTCGTGCCGGACGACCTGGCGACGCCGTCGGCGTCGCTCTCGGAGTACGCGGCGCTCTCGTCGCCGATGGTCGGCGTCCCGTCGGAGGACGGCGCGTTCGTGCTGGAGGGCGTGGCGTTCCGGCCGGACGCGAACCCGTACGGCGGGACGAACCCGTCCGGCGCGTACACGTTCGACGCGGGCGGGGTGGAGGTGATCCTCCGCGACGTCTTCGTCTCCGGCTGCCTGACGTTCACCTCGTGTCCGAAGGTGACGATCGAGCGCGGGTACCACCACGAGCGGGTCGACGCCGGGTTGGCGTCCCTCCTCTGCGACGGCGACCTCCAGGTCGTCTTCGGGGACGACCTCTCGGAGCTCGTCTTCCTGACCGACTTCGACGGCGACGGGGACCTGCTGGACGTGCACGCGTCCGGCATCGAGGGGGTCGTCCGGGTCGGCGGGGTCTTCCGCGGCGGGGGCGGCGGAGAGATCGCGGGGACCCTCGTCGCGAACGAGGTGGTCCTGGCGGGGGCGCTGGAGCTGATCGGTTCGACGACGCTCGACAGCCAGCCGGTCCGCGGATTCATCGAGCCGGGGCCTTGGGACGTCGTCCCCGGGAGCGTCGGGAAGGGAGCCGGAGGATGACGGGGCCGACCACCGGCGCGCCTCCGACCGACGCGTGTTCGGTCGAGGTCCGCGCGCAGATCGACAAGCTGTCGTCCGACCTGGTCGAGGCGTACGAGGCGCTGACCCTCGTCTACCGCACCGTCTCGAACCTCGGGTCGCTGTTCCGGATGGAGGACATCACCACGTACCTCGTGAACATGGCCGTCGAAGCGGTCGAGGCGACGGGGGGCGTGCTCTACCTGAAGCGGCCGGACCGCGGGTTCGACCTGTCGGCGGAGAAGGGCGGGCTCGGCGCGCGGTTCGCGGAGGACGCGCCGGCGCGCCTCGGCCAGCTCGGCCGGACGCTCTTCCTGCACGGGGAGCTGGCTCGGGACTACGCGCGCCCGGGCGCGGAGGCGGTTCCGAACGTCCTCGTCGCGCCGCTCGAGACCGGCGGCCGGACGCTCGGCCTGCTCGTGCTCGGCCGCGACGAGGAGGATCGATTCACGACCGGGGACACGAAGCTCGTCGCCGCCCTCTGCGGGGTGACGGCGGTGGCCGTGGCGAACTTCCAGCACTACCGCGCGGTCAGCTACGAACGGGAGATGCTGGAGGGGGTCGTCCGCGAGATCGGCGACGGGATCGTGGTGACCGACGACCGCTGGCGGACCCGGATGACGAACGCCGCCGCGCGCGGCCTGCTCGGCGTCGCGGACGCGGACGCGGAGGGGTACGACCTGGTCGACCGGCTGAGCGGCTTCTCGCTCTCCGTCCCGGACCGAGTCCTCCGCGCGCTCGGGGACGAGTCGATCGACTTCACGGCGGAGAGCCTCGACCGACGCCGCCCGCTGGTGCTCGCGGGGAAGGCGTTCCGCGCGCGGCTCGGGACCGACGCCGAGCCGATCCACGTCCTGTGTCTCCGCGACGTGACGCGCGAGTCGCGGCAGGCTTCCGCGCAGCCGGAGAGCGTTGCCCCGGTCGTGAGCACGTCGTCGATCAGCAGCACGCGGCGCCCGGCTAACCGGCCGCGCCACCGACGGGAGACGGCGAAGGCTCCGGCGACAT
>JAUIEL010000560.1 GCA_030428825.1 bacterium | reverse complement strand
TACGCGGCGGCCGCCCGGGCCCGGGGGCTGCGGGTCGACGACGAGGGGATGAAGCGCCGGATGGGCGAGGCGCACGACCTGCTGCCCCGGGAGATCGACGGCCACTTCCGCTACACCGAGCCGTGGTTCCGGTCGTTCATCGAGGTCGTCTTCTCCGGCCTCGGGTTCCGCGGGGACTGGGGCGACCTCTTCGCCGAGCTGTTCGCGACGTTCCGGGACGGGGCGATGTTCCACCCGTTCGACGACGCCCGGGCCCTCCTCGCCCGGCTGCACGGGGCGCGGGTGCCGGTCGCGGTCGTGTCGAACTGGTCGCCGCCGCTGCCGCGGATCCTCGCCGCGATCGGGCTGGCCCGCCACGTCGACGTGATCGTCACGTCCGCCGTCGTCCGCCTGGAGAAGCCCGAGCCGGCGATCTTCCGCCGGGCGGCGGACGCGCTCTCCGTCCCGATCGACGCGTGCCTCCACGTCGGGGACCGCGTCGACCTCGACCTCGACGGGGCGCGGACGGCCGGCGCCGACGCCCGCCTGATCGATCGTGAAGGGAGGCGACCGGACCTCGCGGACCGCGTCGCCTCCCTCGAGGAGATCTTCCCGCTCGTCGATCGCTGAGCGGGGGCGGCCGCGAGCGGCCGGGCGGGAGGTCAGCCCTCCTCTTCCTCCATCTCCGCCAGCGAGAGGTCGAGCGCCGCCTTCACGGTGCCGTAGTCCATCTCCAGCCGGAACGTCTCGGATCCGGTCGAGCGGAGGTTGAAGTTCAGGAACCGGTGCTCCTCCGACGTCTCGCGGCTGTCGCACGCCGCCTCGAGCACGCTCTGGCCGTCGGTCAGGAAGCGGATGTGGATCCCGCCCTCGTCGTTCGGGATGAAGGTGACGCCGTACGAGCCGGCCTCGAGCCGCCGGTCGCCGAACGCCAGGTCGACGTCGGTCTCGAACTCGCCGCGGAGCCGGGACGGGATGAACTGCATCGCCATCCCCTCGCGGCGCTCGGCCGGCGCGTTCATCATCATCTGCGTGACCTGCGGGCCGAACTGGATCGTGTTGTACGTCATGACGATCTCGTCGCCGGACGCGGCGTCGACGATCGTCGACGTCGTCGCCTGACGCTCGCCCGGGAAGCGGGTGCCGTCCTGGAACGCGTAGAGCGCGCCGGCGGCGACGAGGACGGCGGCGGCGAGGGTGACGGGGCGCGTGAGCTTCATGGGATCTCCTCCACGGAGAGGGTTCGCTGAGGAACCGGTACGGGGGTTCTTCGGGGACTCGAGGGGGGAGGCGCGGCGCGCCGGACGCGGCGTCAGTCGTCCGCGTCCCCGCTCATCGTCCAGGTGTCCGGGTCGAGGCCGAGGTTGGCGGCCGCGATGTCCGAGCGGTCGACGATCGTCGCCGCGCTGACCCCGAGGGTGATCGCGAGGACCTCGGAGACCTCGGCCCGCGTCGCGCCGTTCTTGATCGCCTTCTTCAGGTGCCCTTCCAGGCAGTTCTTGCACCCCGACGTGAGGGACGCCGCGATCGCGATGAACTCCTTCGTCTTCCGGTCGATCGTGCTCTTCCCGTACGTGTGCTTGTAGAAGTTCATGTACAGGGACATCGTGTCGCGCTCGAGCAGCGCGTACGACCGGATCTGCGGGTGCTTCTCCCGCCCGTCGCCCGGCGCCGCCTCTCCCGACTCGGGGATCTCGGCGGCGGGCGGGTTTCGACCTGGCATCGGCTCTCCTCGCGGTTCGACGGACGGGGAGGCGAGTTGTACGAAGTCGCCCCCCGGGTGTGACAGGGTTTTTCGCTCAGGACGTGGGACGCGCGCCCCGCGCCTCGCCGGACGCGCCGTCGCGGCGGCGCAGGGCCCAGAGGACGAGCGCGACCATCGCCGCGATCCCGACGGCGTCGAACACCTCGGAGAAGAGCGCCTCGCGCCCCTCGTGGCGGCCGACGATCTCGTAAAGATAGCGATCGACCGTGGTTCGAGCGAGCGCCGCCTCCCGGGCGAGCCGCGGCTCCTCGCCGTTCAGCACCACCCGGAGCGCCGCCCCGTCCCCCGGGAGGCGGGAATCGTCCACGCGGTCCGACAGCGGAAGGAGCGCGAGCGCGCCGGACGCCTCCGCCAGCGTCGCCGGCTCCCCCAGGCGGTCGAAGAGCGGCTCCGCCCCCTCCGCGTCGAGGGCGGCCGCGCCGAGGAGGATCGCCGCGGAGCGATCGTTCGGCGCGACGGCGTGCAGGCGGACCGCCTCCGCCGGGTGGTCGCGCCGGAACCGGGCGAGCCCCGACCGCGAGACGACGGCCACCGGGCTCGGCTCGAGCGACGCGAGTCGCCGGAGGACCGCCTCCTCGCGCTCGAGGTACGGCGCCGCCCGGTTCCCGTCGAGGCCGATCAGGCGTTCGTCGACGTCGGACGGGGAGCCGCCCGCCTCGGCGAGGCTCGTCACCAGCGCCCCGGTCGCGTTCCAGACCGCGGCCCGCTGCAGCAGCAACCGCTCGTCGACCCCTCCCTCGCAGAGGGCGACCCACCGCTCGGGGACCCACGACGGGCGGGCGGCGACCCCCGTCCCGCCGTCCGACCACGCCAGCAGGACCGGGTCGAACCAGAGCGCGCAGGTCCCCTCCGACGCCCCCACCCCGTCGCGGTGCGTGGCGCAGCGAGGGCGGGGGGCGAGGCGGCCGGCGAGCTCGAGCTCGCGGAGCACCGGGAGCGGGTACGCGACCGCGGCGACGACCCGATGCCCTCCGGGCGGCGCGGCGAGCACCTCCGGGAGACGCTCCGGCGGGACGGCGTCGAACCTCCACTCGACCCCCGGCCGGGCGGCGGCGAGCGGCGCCTCCAGGACGTCGGCGAGCGCCCGGGCACCCTCGGGCGGGAGCCCGACCGCCACCGTCCGGACGTCCGGAGCGGCGAGGGCGAGCGCGGTCGTCAGCAGGACCGGGATCAACGGGGGACTCCTCTCTCGTCTCCTCCTCTTCGGACGGACGGTCCGTCGGCCTCAACCCCGGGCGGACGCCGGGCGGACGCTCCGGCCGGGTGGTCGAGGCGTGGGACGAACCGCCCGAACGCCACGAGCGACAGGCCGAGGGCGACGAGCGCGAGCGTGACGTCCCCGCGCATCCCGTCGGCGGCGTACGCCACCCCCCCCGCCCAGGTGCCGAGCGCGAGGCCGACGCCCGAGGCCGCGCTGTTCCAGCCGACCAGCGCCCCCCGCCGGCGCTCCGGCGCCAGCTCGGTCAGGATGGCGGCGAACGGCCCCTGCCGCAGCGCCTGGACCAACGCCACCACGCACGCCGCCGCGAGGAAGGTCGAGAACCGCGCCGGCGGCACGAGGAGCGGCGTCGCGGCGAGAGACCCGACGAGCGCGATCAGCACCGAGCGGCGCTTCCCGACCCGGTCCGACAGGAGGGACGCGAGGAACGCCCCCGGGAGCGACGCGAGGCCGAGGGCGAGGAAGAGGAGCGACCGCCGGTCGAGGTCGGCGTCGAACCGGTCGACGGCGTGGTCGGCGAGCGAGGTGACGATCGCGAAGGCGGCGACCGTGTTCAGGAAGGTCGTGGCGAGCGCGCCAGGCGCCCCCGGGCACTGCAGCGCCCGCAGCGGCGCGAGCAGCGGCGACTCGGCGGCGTCGTGCGGCTCGTCGGGCGGCGCCTCGCGCGCGACGACGACGAGCGCCAGGAACGAGACCGCCGCGAGGACGCCGAAGATCGCGGTCAGCCGCACCTTCGCGAGCTCGCTCGCCAGCGGGATGCCGAGCACGACCGCGATGAAGCTCCCCGCCAGGACGAACGACATCGCGCGGCCGCGTCGCTCGTACGGCACGGCGTCGGACGTCAGCGCGAGCACGGCGGCCGAGATCCCGCCGGTCGCCAACCCGCCGGCGAGCCGCGCGAGCAGGACCCCGACGTAGCCGAGGCGCTCCGGCGGGAGCGCGAGGACGGCGCTCGCGACCCCGTACGCCGCCAGCGCGGGGAGGAGGACCCGCCGTCGCCCCAGCCGGTCGCAGACGATGCCGAGCACGAACCCGGAGACCGCGTACCCGATGGTGAAGACCGCCGTCAGGAGCCGCACCGCGCCGTCGTCGACGCCGAGCGCCGCCTTCAGCTCGGGGAAGATCGGGGTGAGGGCGTGCGTCCCGGCCGCGCCGGCGAAGATCGCGCCGAACAGGGAGAGGAGCAGGCGGTGGACGCGACGATCGGAGCTCACGAGGACGGCAGGATACCGACCCGCCCGCGCGATCGAGACCGGCTCCTCGGCGGCGCCGCCGTCGATTCGCGGCCGCCCGCCGATTCGCGGCCGCCGGCGGCCCGGGCGGCGGGTAGACTTCGCCGCTCCCGTCCGAATCCGAGCCCCGAGAACCGAGAGAGACGATGAAGGTCGCCATCCTCGGCGGCGGCATCTCCGGCGCCGCCGCCGCCCGCTTCCTGATGGAGAAGGGCGTCGAAGTCGACGTGCTCGAGCGCGACGAGACCGCCGGCGGTCTCATGCGGAGCGACGTCGTCGACGGATACACGTTCGACCGCTCCGGCGGGCACATCCTCTTCTCGAAGGACGAGTGGTACAAGGCGTTCGTCGCCGACCTGTTCGCCGAGGACGAGCTCGTCGCCAGCGAGCGGAACACGAAGATCCTGTTCGAGGGGCGCTGGGTCCACTACCCGTT
>JAUIEL010000559.1 GCA_030428825.1 bacterium | reverse complement strand
GGACGAGCTCTCCGACCCGCTCACGTCCTCGCGCGATGCGTCCGGGTTGGTCTCCGCGCGGTTTCGAGTCGCGCTGCGGGGTCGCTCTCGGAGCCTCATCCCTCCTCCGGCCCCGCCTCGCCCGCTCCGGACTTCCTCACCCGATTCCTGAGATGGTTGATGGTGTCAAGCCACGCTCATCCAACTACCTCCGAAGTAGGGTGACCCTGGAGTCTCTCGACGGGATCCACGACGGTTGAGCAGTCTGAGATTCGCGGGTTTCATCCTCCGCCAGGGGTGGAGGCCTGCCGCAGTTCCTGTCTACGCCGTGGGGCCTGTCCTCCGACTGGTTATCGGGAGTACGTCTGCGAGGAGACGTTCCACAGGAATCGGCGAGGGTTGCCCCGACCAGTGCGTCGAGCGAGACTTCCAGGGTCACGAGTGTGTTGCGGGATGTGGGTTCCGGAAAGTCTGGCGGCCAGATTCCGGAAAGTCTGGCGGGTTGATCGAGGCGGCATGAGACCGCCAGCCCAGGCTTTCACGTAGGCGCCTCTGGTCCGGGGCGAGCGTCGTCGTGGTAGTCCCTTCGAGGATGTACGACGGCATGAAGCGTTTCGAGATTCAGGTGTTACGAGCGGCGGGCCTGACCGTCGCGAAGACGGCAGCGGCGACGGATGTCAGCTCGCGTACGGTGGAGCGCGTGAGCGCTGAAGACCCCATCGACGACCCGAAGCAGCACGACGAAGAGGCGAAGGCCCGGATGGGCCGGCCGAGCAAGGTGTCGGCGTACCGCGAGCTCATCGAGAGCTGGTTCGAGTCGGAGCCCGAGCTCAGCTCGATCGCGATCCTCGAGCGCCTCCGCCTCGAGGGCTACGACGGCGGCAAGAGCGCCGTGTACGACCTCGCACGGCGCCTGCGCCCGCCGAAGTTCACGGAGGGGATCGCGCGGTTCGAGGGTCTGCCCGGCGAGTTCTGCCAGCATGACTTCGGGCAGGTCGTGGTTCGATACGCCGACGGCGAGAAGGAGCGGATCCGGTTCTTCGCGTCGCGACTGAAGTACTCGCGGATGGCCCGCATCCTTCTCGTCGACGACGAGAGGGTGGAGACGGTCTGCCGCGGAGTCGTCGACGCGTACGCGTACTTCGGCGGCGCGCCGCTGGTCGGCGTCTTCGACAACCCGAAGACGATCGTGACCGAGCGCCGCGGGCACCACGTCACGTGGAACGAGACGTTTTCGTCGTTCGTGGTCGAGTGCGGGTTCGCGGCGCACGCGAACTGGCCTCATCGGCCGCAGGAGAAGGGCTCGGTCGAGAATTGCGTGGGCTTCGCCAAGGGGAGTTTCTTCAAGGCGCATCGGTTCCTCGATCGTGCCGATCTGGAAGCGAAGCTCGAGCAGTGGCACCAGCGGGTGAACGAGGAGCGCCCGTCGCGCGCGACGGGAGAGATCCCCCGTCAGCGGTTGCTGGCGGAGGCCGAGCGTCTGTCGCCGCTGGGCATCGACCCGGACGACTACACGCTGCGCTACAGCCGCGTCGTCCGCACGGACGGCTTCGTCGAGTTCGAGGGCCGGCGGTACTTCGTGGGCTTCCGTTCGATCGGACAGACGCTCACGGTTCGCGTCGGGAAGGACCGGGTCCTCGTCCACGAGGGCGACGCGACGATTGATCATCCGCGGATCCCGGAGAATGGGAAGTACTCGGTGCTTCCTCATCAGCGTGAGGACCTGCTCACGAAGACCGGCGCGCGACCGTACGTGAAGCGGCAGTTCCTGGTCGACCTCTGCCCGGCGGCGGCGTGGTTCGTGACGGAGATCCGCCACCGACGGCCCGATCAGTGGGAGGAGGAGGTCGAGGCGATCTTCTTCCTGCTCGAGCGACACGGCGAGCGCGCGGTGCGCGAGGCATTGATCGAAGCGGCTCGCCAGGGAGCCGTCGGTTCGGAGTACGTCGTCGCCATCCTCGACGGGCAGTCGTCCGATGAGGTGTCCCGATGACTCGCGACGGATCGTGCGATCTGGAGGCCGGACTGAAGCGGTTGCACCTGCCCACGATCCGGCGGATGTGCGGCCCGGTGTTCGAGCAGGCCGAGAAGGAGGGCTGGACCTACCGCGAGGTCCTCGAGCGGCTCGTGGCGGAGGAGATCGCGAACCGGGCGGAGACGCGAATCAAACGCTCGACCCGCAAGGCGAAGTTCCCGTTCCTGAAGACTATCGAGGAGTTCGACTTCGAGTTCCAGCGATCGGTTCGCCGTCAGATGCTCGGCCGTTTCCTCGGCCCGGAGCTGGTCGAGGAAGGGCGGATGCTCGTCCTCCTCGGCGAGCCCGGTCGAGGCAAGACGCACCTGGCGATCGCGATCGCGTACAAGGCGATCCAGGGCGGCTACGACGCGAGGTTCACCACCGCCGCACAGCTGCTGAACGAGCTGCACGTCGCGGCGCGCGAAGGAGAGACGGCTGCCGCCCTCGCGGAGTTCGTCTCGCCCGACGTGCTCGTGATCGACGAGCTCGGCTATCTGGCCTACGGACCCGATGCGGCCAACAGCTTGTTCCACGTCGTCGACCAGAGGTACCTGAAACGCAGGCCGATCATCATCACGTCGAACAAGGAGCCCGACGCGTGGGGCGCCGTGCTGCACGACGCCGATCTCGCCGACGCCATCGTCGATCGCCTCCAGGAGAACGGCGACGTGATCCGGCTGAAGGGGAAGAGCTACCGGCGACGCAAGGCCGAGGTCCCCGCACCGGTCTGACCGAGCGAAGCCGGGGGAGAAGATCTCCACACGTTGCTGGTCTCCTCCCCCAGACCCCCTCCTCCCGGGGGCTCCGCCCCCGGACCGCCGCGCTACGCCGGAGCTACACCCCAAGGGCTCCGCTCCGCGCGGCTCCCCCGATCGGGGAAGGGCTCCGCCCTTCCCCGAACCCCATCCCTGTTGACGCCGTGACCCAGGTCTGGTCCGTTCTCCCAGGCGCCAGACTTTCCGGAACGCCCACCGCCAGACTTTCCGGAACCGACACCGGCGGACGATCCGATCGATCCAGGCGCGCGGGAACAGGAGCCACGCGACCGCCGCGAGCCCCCCGGCGGCCGCGAGGTTCACGACGCAGAGCGGGCGGTGGAACAGCTCCCGGGCGTAGAGCGCCGCCGCGGGCGCGCCGAGCACGATCGACGCGAGCCCTCGAACGATCGACATGCTCTTTCGGACGTCGCGGCCCGCCGCCTCCTTGCCGACGAATCGCGACGGAATCCGCGTCGACCCGGAGCGGGACGGAAGGGAGGGCTGGCCGCGTCGTCTCCCTCCCCCGGGAGACCTCCGATGAACCGACCGCAGCGCATCGTCCTCCTCCTCTTCCTCCTCCAGGCCGGAGCGATCGGCCGGTCGACCGTCTCGTCCCTCGACCTCGCCACCGGTCGACGACGGACCACCGAATGGCTCGGCCTCCTTCCGGTCTGGCGCACCGTCCGCGAGCCGCCGGAGGCGCGGTGGGCGGAGCGAATCCTCGGCCCGGACGTCCCGCCGCGCTGGGTCTTCGCGTCGGTGACCCGACGCGGCCCGTGGAACGCCATCATCGGCTGCGCGCTCCCGAAGAACGTCGTGGGCCTGATCCACGACGCCGACCTCCCGTCCCCCGCGCGAGAGGCGATGCTTCGCGAGTTCCACCGCGAGCTCGCGGCGCTCCCCCGCGGGGAGAACGCGCGCGACCTCATGCGAAGCTGGACCGTCCGCCTGTACGGGGAGGACGCGTGGTGAGGAGAGCCGCGCTCAGTCGAGCGACTTCAGGTACGCGACCAGCCCCTCGATCTCGGACTCACGGAACCGGCCCCGGTACGTCGGCATCGACGGCTCCCACCCCGCGAGCGTCGGCCGCTCCGGATCGACCAGGACGCGCCGCACGTACTCCTCGTCCGCCACGACCGTCGACCCGTCCGAGAGACGCCGCTCCGCGCCGATCAGCCCGCGGAGCGACGGACCGAGCACGAACGGCGGAGTCAGCGGGTGGCATTGGATGCAGCCGGTCATCTCGAACATCCTCGCGCCGACGTCGACGGGCTCCATCGGGTAGTAGCACTCCGTTCCGAGGAAGACCTCCTCGACCAGACGCCACGTCTCCCCGTCCCGCTCGAGACGCGCTCCGCGCCAGATCCCGACGCCGACCGCGAGCCGCACCAGGGCGAGGGCCGCCTCCGGGTCGGGCTGTCGGACGTCCACGCTCGCCACCTCCTGGCCGCGAGCACCGAACGACTCCTCCAGCGCCACCCGAACCGAGCGCGCGACGTCGGTCGCCGGATGCTCCGCGACCTCGAAGCGCACGTGGAACGTCGAGGGCGAAAGCGGCTCCCGCTCCTCCGAGCAGCCGAGCGCCAGTCCGACGACGATCCAGCCGAGCAACCTCCGCATGCCCGGAGTCTAGGCCACCCCGCCCCGCCTCTCCGTGCGGTCGATCGTCACATCCCCGGCCCGAGACGAGGAACGCGGCGCCCGGGCTCCGCCCCGACGCCGCGTCCACCGTGTCTGGTACACCCGCCGCGATTCGAACGCGGAACCTTCGCCTCCGGAGGGCGACGCTCTATCCAGCTGAGCTACACGCGCGGGGGGGCGGCTTCTTAGCGGGTCGGGGGGTGCGTTGCAAGCCCGTTCAGGTGCACAGGACGCGGCG
>JAUIEL010000558.1 GCA_030428825.1 bacterium | reverse complement strand
AGGAACGCGATCCGCCGCTTCGCCCAGAGCCGCCGGAGCGGCGCGTCGGCCCGCGCGCGCCCCGGGAGGTCGAACGTCCCGATCAGCTCGACCGCGCGCCCCCGCCGCGTCCCGGTCAGCGTCACCGTGACCGGCCCCGGCTCGGCGTACCGGCCCACCAGCCGGACCTGCCCGCCGGCGAACAGGTCGGGCGGCGAGTGCGGCTCGAGGTCGTACGCGCCGCCCCCCTCGACCCGCACCGCCAGATCCGCGAGCACCGGCCGCGCGATCTTCTCGGTCAACGTCCCGACCGCGTCGTCGAGCTCGTCGCCGCGCTCGACCCGCGCCGCCGTCCCGCCGGTCTTGGCGGCGAGGTTGTTCAGCAGGACGCCGTCGACCGCCGACTCCACGCCGAACGCGAAGATCCGCACGTCCGTCCGGTTGCGCGCCACGGCGTTCTCGATGATCGTCCGGTGGTCGGTCTCGCCGACCGTCGGGTCGCCGTCGGTCACGAAGATCATCCGGACCGGCCGCTCCTGGTCCGGATCGTCCGGCCGCGTCGACGCGGCGTCGTCGAGCGCCGCCGCCAGCGCCGCGTCGATCGCCGTCCCGCCGGCGGCCCGCAGCCCGCGAACGAACTTCACCGCCGCCTCGCGCGCCTCGCCGTCGACCGGCACCATGCGGTCGCGGAACCTCCGGACCGCGCTGCTGAACGCCAGGATGTTGAACCGGTCGCCGTCCCGCAGCGACTCGACGAACCGCTCCATGGCGCGGATCGCCTTCTCGATCTTCGGCCCCTCCATGCTCCCGGAGACGTCCATCACCAGCAGGACGTCCTTCTCCAGCACCTCCTCCTCGTCGTCGAGCCCGGGGTTCAGGACGAGCAGGAACGTCCCGTCCTCGTTCGCGCCGCGCTGCGCCGCGACCGACATCGAGAGCGACCGCACGTCCGGCGCGTACCGCAGGACGAAGTCGTCGTCGAGCGTCGCGCCCCGCTCCTCCATGCCGACCACGATCGCATCGTCGCTCCGGATCACGTCGATCGCGTGCGACGGCGACTCGACCGCGCCGATCGGGACCGCCGAGCGGATCCGGACGGAGATCGTGAGGTCGTCCCGCACGCGGCTCGCGGCCCGGTCGAGCCGGAGCGGGTGACGCAGCTCGCAGACGCCGCCGGAGACGTCGAGCACCTCGTCGTACACCAGCTCGATCTTCACGTCCGAGCGCGGCAGGACCGGGAAGACCCGCATCCGGAACCGCGTCTTCCCGATCTGCTCGAGGAGGGCCGGATCCCGCCGCTTCCGGACGATCGACTCGTAGACCGCGACCGCCTTCGCCCGCTCGGCGATCACCGCCGGGCGGCGGTCCCCGTCGATCCACATCGCGAAGTCGGAGACCCCCGCCCCCTCCGGGAGCGGGAAGAGGTACGTCGCCTCGAGCGCCCGGTCGGCGCCGTTCCGGAAGACCTGCGTGACCGCCGTCCGCGCGACCTGGTCGTCGACCGACACGGAGACGCGGTGCGACACGAGCTCGAGCGTCTCCCCGCCGCGGGCGTCCACCAGGAGGCCGGCGGCCCGCGCCGACGGCCCGAAGCCGGCGAGCGCGACGGCCAGGAGGAGCGCGGAACGACGCACCGGAAGGCGTGACGGCGACATGATCGACCTCCGTGGGAGCCTGGGGCAAGCCTTCCGAAGCAAGCCGGATGCCATCGCTCCGACGGCGCCCGATCGCGCGGATCACGGTGATCTCGAGCCGTCCGGCGCGCCGACCCGGCCGGGGGCGTGTGCGCCGGGTGACCGGTCGGCGGAATCCGCTACGGTCCTGCTCCTCGGCGCACCGACGCACGATCCGCCCTCGCGGACGCGCGCTCGGTGGACTCGACGCCGACGAATCTCCACCATGATCCGCCGCGATGCCCCCGTCCCCCGCCCCCCCCGACGAGCGCGCCCCTCCCCACGGCGCCGTCTCCGCGCCGGCGCCGTCGAACGCCGTCCCGGCGCTCTTCTTCGTGACCGCGCCGCTCGCCGCCGCCGCCGCCGGCGCCCTCGTCTGCGGGGTCGGGATCGACGCCCTCCGCACCGGCTATGCGTCGACCACGCTCCTCCTCACGCACCTCGGCACGCTCGGCTTCCTCGGCGTCGCGATGTTCGGCGTCGTCTACCGGATCACGCCGCTCGTCGCCGGCGCGACGGTCCCGCTCTCCCGATCGCCGTTCCTCGTCCACGCCGCCCTGGTGATCGGCCTCGTCGGAGTCTCCGCGATCCTCGGCGGCGGCCTCGACGTGACCCCGCACTGGGGGTTCGGTTTCGTCGAGCTCGCCGCGCTCGTCTTCGTCGGCACGACGGGGTGGGCCCTCGGCCGTCGCGCCGCGACCGGGGGCGAGACGGTCCGCGGGATGCTCCTCGCCGTGGCGGTCCTCCTTCTCGTCGTGCTGCTCGGAACCGTGCTGGAACGGGCGCTCGGCGGAGAGGCGCGCCCCGGGGCGCGGTCGCTCTGGCTTCAGGTCCACCTGACGCTCGCGTTCCTCGGGTGGGTCGGCGCCCTCCTCGCCTCGGTGTCGTGGCACGTCCTGCCGACGCTCCACGGCACGCCGAAGATCCCCCGGCCGGCGCGCCGGGGGACGCTCGGCGCGATCGCGGCGGGGATCGTCCTCTGTCTGGCGGCGCTCCCGCTCGAGGCGACGGAGCACGTCGAGGCCGGCGCGTTCGCGACGCTCGCCGCGACGCCGGCCGCGCTCGCGGTCTGGGTCTGGCACCCGTGGACGGCGGCGCGCGCGATCGCGGCCGGGCCCCGCTCGCGCGCCGACGCCGGGCTCCGGTTCTGGCGAGCCGGACTCGCGACCGCTCCGCTCGTCCTCGCCTCCGGCGCCTGGGCCGCGCTCGGGGACGATCCGCGCGCCGCGGTCCTGTTCGGCTGGCTCGCGGTCTGGGGATGGGCCGGCCTGATCGTCCACGGGCTGGTCGTCCGGCTGGCCCCGCCGGACGAGCCGCCTTCGGACGACCCCGCCTCGAACGCGCGCGCGCGCCGCGGCTTCGTCCCTCACGTCGCGTCGGTCGCGGTCGGCGCGGCGGCGATCGTCCTCGTGAACGACGCGCTCGCCCGGACCGCGGGCGGGCTCGCGGTGATCGCGGCCGGGCAGCTCCTGTTCGCGATCGTCGGAGCGCGCCGCCGGCCTCCCGCGTCGCGCGCGGCCTGAGCGCGGCCGCCTCCGGTCCGGTCCGCCGTCAGCGCGGCACGACCACCGCCGCCCCGGTGAACCGGCCGGCGCGGAGGTCGTCGAGCGCGCGCCCCGCGTCGCCGAGGGCGTAACGCCGAACCTCGGTCTCGATCGGGACGCGCGGCGCGAGCGCCATGAACTCCTCGCCGTCCCGTCGCGTCAGGTTCGCCACCGAGCGGACGACGCGCTCTCCCCAGAGGATCGAGTACGGGAACGACGGGATGTCACTCATGTGGATCCCGGCGCAGACGACCGTCCCACCCTTCCGGACCGCGCGGAGGGCGATCGGCACGAGTTCCCCGACCGGAGCGAACACGATCGCGGCGTCGAGCGGCGACGGAGGCGCCTCGTCCGAGCCGCCCGCCCACGCCGCCCCGAGGTCGACGGCGAACCGGCGCGCCGCCTCGTCGCCCGGTCGGGTGAACGCGAACACCGTGCGCCCCTCGTGACGCGCGAGCTGCGCCAGGATGTGCGCCGCCGCCCCGAAGCCGTAGAAGCCGAGCGTCCGCGCGTCGCCCGCCATCCGGAACGCCCGGTAGCCGATCAGGCCGGCGCAGAGGAGCGGCGCCGCCCGGAGATCGGGGAGGCCGTCGGGGATCGGGAAGCAGAACCGCGCGTCCGCGACGCACTCCTCCGCGAACCCGCCGTCGATCTGGTATCCGGTGAAGCGAGCCGCGTCGCAGAGGTTCTCCTCGCCGCGGCGGCACGCGTCGCACGCTCCACACGTCCAGCCGAGCCACGGGACGCCGACCCGGTCCCCGACCGCGAACCGCTCCACGCCGTCCCCCGCGCGGACCACGCGCCCGACGATCTGGTGCCCGGGGACGATCGGCAGCTCCGGCTCGGTCAGCTCCCCGTCGACGACATGGAGGTCCGTCCGGCAGACCCCGCACGCGAGCACCTCGAGCCGGACCTCCCCCGGCCCCGGCGCGCGGACCGCCCGATCCTCCGGCCGGAGCCGCCCCTTCGTCCCGTCGAACACCATCGCGCGCACGATCGTCTCCTCCCGACCCATGTCGACGGCGCCGGACGCGCATCGTACCGGCGCCCTCGAAGCCCCGGAGCGACACGGCCGCGCCGGGGTTCTCGAGGGCGCCGGCGGACCGCTCCGCCGCCGTCAGGGGAACTCGACGCGGACGGTGTTCGAGGCGACCACGGCGCCGGTCGCGTCGGTCGAGTAGACGCGGAGTCCGAGCTCGACCGGACCGAGGTTCTGGGTGACGGGCGCGGAGAACGACCAGTCGCCCGTCGCGGAGTACGGAACGATCAGCGGGAGCTGGACGAACGTCGGCCCCTTCTGCACCTCGACCACGAACAGGCCGGCGAGACGGCCGGGGACCCCGGCGCAGCTCGAGACGGTGACCGTCGTCCCCGCACCGACGGTCCTCGGGGAGACGTCGAGCCCGAGCCACGCCGCCTCGAACGCGTGGACGCCGCCGAAGTCGCCGCCGGCGGCGTCGTCG
>JAUIEL010000557.1 GCA_030428825.1 bacterium | reverse complement strand
CTGGCGGAGGTCCGGGTGTTCGCGGGCGGCGAGAACGTGGCGCCGCTCGGGACGGCGACGCAGTCGAGCACCGCGTGGGACGGGCCGCCGCACCTCGCGATCGACGGCTCGCTGCACGCCGACCACGCGGTCGAGCCGGCGGTGACGCACACCGACACCGAGCGCGACCCGTGGTGGGAGCTGGACCTCGGGCGGGAGGTCGAGGTCGAGGCGCTCGAGCTGTTCAACCGGACCGACGGCGGTCACCACCGGCGGCTCGACGGCGTCGTCGTCTCCCTCCTCGGCGACGACCGCGCGGTCCGGTGGGCGCGGACGATCGACGTCGCGCCGGAGGTGTCGGCGCGGCTCGAGCTCGGCGTCGGCGGGCTCGCGGGACGCTGGGCGGACCGGATCCTCGCGGACCTCGCGCGGGAGCTCGTCGAGGAGCGGCTCGACCCGGCGCTCGCGCTCGAGGTCGTCGACGCGGCGAGCGCGCGCGGGACGCCGCCGCTCGAGCGCGCCGTGCGGCGCTGGCGGTCGGACGTCGAGACGCGCGACCCGCTCGGCCGCTGGTCGCTCGCCCTCGCCGGCGGTGATCCGACCCGCGGCGAGGAGCTGTTCCGCTACGACCCGATCGCGCAGTGCATCCGGTGCCACTCCGACCGGGCGACCGGCGGGAACGTCGGCCCCGACCTCGCCGGCGTCGGCCGCCGCCGCGACGCCCGCCACCTCGTCCGGTCGCTCGTGCGCCCGCAGGCGGATCTCACGCCGGGGTACGGCGCGTTCTCGGCGATGCCGGGGATCGCCGAGACGCACGCGCCGCGGGACGTCCGCGACCTCGTCGCCTGGCTCGGGACGCTGACCGAGGGGGAGCCGGCCCCGCCGCCGACGACGACCGAGCCGGCGGCCGCCGCGCCGCGCGCCGCGCCGACGTCCCCGGCGGTCGCCGAGGTCGTCGCGGTCTCGTTCGTCGTCCGGGGCGTCGCGCTCGCGGTGATCGGGCTGTTCCTCCTCCTGCTCGTCCTGCTCCGCCGCGCGCGGTGGTGAAACGACGGCGGCCGGGAGCCGCCGATCTCGCCGGCGGACGAGCGCGTCGGTTACGCTCGGGGGAGGAGATGGAATCATGCGCGACCTCGAACGTCTCGCCTTCGCGGCGACGCTCGCCCTCTTCGTCCCGCCCGCCACTCTCGGCCAGGCCCCGCTCCTCGAGTTCTCCGGGGGCGGCCAGGGGGACGACTTCGGCGCCTCGATCGACGGGGGAGTCGACGTCGACCAGGACGGCGTCCCCGACTACGCGGCGGGCGCGGCGACGGCCGGGACGACCTCGCCGTCGGCGCGCCGCTCAACCTCACGGCGCAGGCGGGCCTCGTCTTCGTCCTGTCGGGCGCGACCGGCGCGACGATCGAGACGCTCGCGGGCACGCTCCCGGTCGAGGAGTTCGGCCGCAGCGTCGCGCGCGCGGGGGACCTCGACGGCGACGGCACGCCGGAGGTGATGGTCGGATCGCCGTCGATCGGCGGGCTCGGTCTGCTGCGAGGACACGCGACCGTCCTCGGCGCGTGCGGGGGCGGCATCACGCTCGCCCACGGCGGCGGCTGTGCGTTCAACGCCTTGCACCCCCGGTTGAACATCCTCGGCTGCCCGGCGCCGTCGGCGATCCTGGAGGTCTCGGTGGAGCAGGGCCTGCCCGGCGGCGCCGCCCTCCTGGCGGTCGGGTCGTCGCTCGCCGACCTCCCGATCGGGAACGGATGCACGCTGAACCTCTCGCCGTGGCTGACCCAGGTCGTCGTCCCGCTCGACCCGACCGGCTTCCTCCGCTTCGACGTGCCGCTGCCGCCGGCGCTCCAGTCGTACCAGTTCGTCTTCCAGGCGTTCAGCCCGGCGCCCAACTCCCCGATCGGGTACGCGATGACGAACGCGGTCGGCGTGAAGGTGCCGTAGCGGCGGCCGTCAGCTCGACGGCAGGAGCGACGCCGCGCCGTCGAAGTCGCGCGCCGGCGGGTGCGCGGCCCGCTCGCCGAGGTCGCCGTCGCGGACGAGGTGGACGGTGACCATCCCCGCCTCGCGGGCGGCGTCGAGCTCGGCGACGACGTCGGAGAGGAACGCGATCCGCTCCGGCGGCCGGCCGATCTCCGCCGCGATCGCCCGGTACGACGCCGCCTCCTTCTTTCCGCCGGTCGTCGTGTCGAAGTACCCGGAGAAGAGCGGCGTCAGGTCGCCGGCGCCCGTGTGCGCGAACAGGAGCTTCTGCGCGCGGACCGACCCGGAGGAATAGACGTACAGCCGGACGCCGTCCTCGTGCCAGCGGCGCAGCCACCGCACGGCGTCGTCGTACACGTGTCCGACGTAGTCCCCCTCGCGGTAGCCGTCCGTCCAGAGGAGCCCCTGGAGCGCCTTCAGCGGGGTGACCTTCCGGTCCTCGTCGATCCACCGGACGAGGGTCGCGATCGCCTCGTCGAGCGACAGCTCCCGCCCCTCCTCGGCCGCGACGCCGCGGAGCGCCTCGGCGACCGCGGGGTCGCCGGCGCGCGCGCGGACGAACGCCTCGATCCGCTCCCGCGCGTACGGGAAGAGGACGTCGTGCACGAACGACAGCGACGTCGTCGTCCCCTCGATGTCGGTGACGATCGCCTCGATCACGACGCCACGAACTCGTCGTAGCTCGGGAACCGCTCGGAGATGTCGCTCCCCGTGAAGTCGCCGACCCAGCCGTCCGGCTTCGTGAAGAACCGGATGCACTTGAAGTCCGGTCGCTCCCCCATGTCGAACCAGTGGGTCATGTTCGCGGGAACGCTCAGGAGGTCCCCCTTCTCGCAGAGGAGCACGAAGACCCGATCGCCGGCGTGCAGGCAGAAGAGCCCGCTCCCGTCGACGAAGAAGCGGACCTCGAAGTCGGCGTGCGTGTGCTCGGAGAGGAACTTGTCCCGCAGCTCGAGGCGGTCCGGGTGGTCCGGGGCGAGGCTCACGACGTCCATCGACTCGAACCCGAACCGCCGGTCGAGCCGGTCGATCTCCTCGCGGTACGCGGCGATCACGTCCTCCTCCCCGGCGTCCGGCGGGAGCGTCGCGCGGGCGCCCCAGTGTTCGAACGTCACCCCGATCGCGGTCAGCCGGCGGGCGATCGCCTCGTGGTCGTCGAACCGCTCCAGCTCGTCGCCGGTGGCATCGGACTTCACGGAGAGCACGGTCATGGTCGGTCGACTCCTCTCAGACGAAGCTCGCACTCGAACAGGAACTCGAACGCCTCGACGTGGCGGAGCGCCGCCTCGACGTTCGCGCCCCAGGTGTACAGGCCGTGGCTCCGGATCAGGTAGCCGAGCGGCGGCCCGTGGTCGTCCATCCACGCCTCGACGCGGGCGGCGAGGCGCGGGATCTCCTGGTCGTTGTCGAAGACCGGCACCACGACCTCGACGTCGTGCGTTTCGATCCCCGGGAGCGCCTTCAGCAGCTCGTACCCCTCGAGCACGACCCGGTCCCCGGAGAGCCGCGACAGGACGGTCGCCGCCGGCGCGTGCGGGTGCAGCACGGCGTGGACGTCCGGGAGTCGCCGGTAGAGCTGCAGGTGGAGTCCGGTCTCGGCGGACGCGCGGCGCCCGTCGGCGGACCTCCCCTCGCCGTCGACGGCCAGGACGTCGTCCGCGGTCAGCCGCCCCTTGTGCGGTCCCGAGGCGGTGACGGCGAACCGGCCGTCGGAGAGGCGCGCCGAGAGGTTTCCGCTGGTCGCCGGGACCAGCCCGCGCGCGTCGAGGGCGCGGCCGGCCGCGATCAGCTGGGCGGCGCGGAGGGAGAGCTCGTCGGTGGCGGGGCGGACGTCGGTCATGGCGCGACGCCCAATCTACCGCGCCCCGGCGTCAGCCCTTGATCTTGCCGACGACCCAGAGGAGGAGCAGCGCCCCCACGATCGCGGTGACGAGGCTGCCGACGAAGCCGTCGGCGCTGAGGTCCAGCAGCCCGAACACCCAGCCGCCGAGGACGCCCCCGACGATCCCGACCAGCAGGTTGCCGATCAGGCCGAAGCCGCTGCCGCGGAACAGCTTGCCGGCGACGAAGCCGGCGAGCAGGCCGCAGACGATCCAACCGATGATGCCGTCCATGATCGCACTCCGAGACCAGGGGGTCGGCGATTCCACGGTCGCCGGCCGCGCGCCGCAAGCCCGGAGCCCGCGGGTTCCCCGGGCGGCCTCGTCCCGTTCACCCCGCGGACGACGACGATGCGGCGGCGGCGACGACCGCGGCGTCGACCGCGACCCCGGCGCGCTCGAGCGCGAGGAGCGCCGCCCCGACCACCGGCGGGAGTTCGGGATCGACGACGCGGGCGTCGGGGACCCGCCGGACGATCGCCCGGTCGAGCGCGTCGCGGTACGGCGGGCCCGACGCGGAGAGCCCGCCGGTCGCCGCGACCTCCGGCGCCGCGAGGCCGAGCCGCGCGACGACCGTCTCGACCGCCAGCGCCAGCTCGTCGACCGCCGCCTCGACGACGGCGATCGCGACCGCGTCCCCCTCCGCCGCGGCCGCGGTGACCAACGGCGCGCACGCCGCGACCTCGGCGCGCGCCATCCGGACCGCGTCGACCCGGCGCAGCAGGTCGCGCAGCGTCCCGCAACCGAGGTGCGCGAGGAGCCGCTCGGAGAGGACCGTCTCGCCCCCGCGGCCGTCGCGCGCCCGGACCGCCGCGACCATCGCGCG
>JAUIEL010000556.1 GCA_030428825.1 bacterium | reverse complement strand
GCGGACCGCCCCGGCGCGCGGCGCGCAACAGTCCGGCGAGGTGGGGACCGACGCGGCGCTCCACCTCGGGCGCCGGCGACGGCCACGCGGCGGCGTCGATCGACTCGGCGGCCGGCGTCGCGGCCGGCGACGCCGGCGCCAGGAGGACGGCGAGGAGGAGCGGGCCGGCGACGGCCCGAGACAGGGAATCGAGCGCGCTCATGGGTGACCTCTCACCCATCGATCATGCCCGATCCCGCGGCGGGCGTCAGCTCCCGTTCGCCGGCGCCGCGCCGCGGAGCTGCGGCGGGAGCTGGGGCCCGGGGTCCTCGAGGATCTTCTTCACCGCCGCGGCGTCCTCGGTCCGGCCGACCGCGGTGTACGCCTCGAGCAGCGCCTCCAGAACGTCGCCGAGCACCTCGCCGAACTGGTTCTCCTCGGCGCGCTCGCGGGCGCGCTCGAGCAGGACGACGGCGGCCTCCTCGTCCTTCATCGAGTCGACGTTCCGGAGCGCCCAAGCCCGCTGGACCTCGACGTAGCACAGGAACTGCTTCCCCTGCTTCGACGCGTCCGAGCCGTCGGGGGACGCCGCGACCATCCGCTCGAGGACCGCCTCCAGCTCGCCGAGCTCGCGGCGGCCGTCCGACTCCTGGCCGGGGACGCGGAGCTTCGTCTTGGCGATGTCGAACCGGAGCTGCGGCACCAGGCCGGCGTACCGCCCGCTGGCGTCCTGCTCGACCAGCCGCATCGCGGTCTCGAACTGCGAGATCGCCTGGGCGTACCGCTCCGCCTCGAGGTGGCAGACCCCCTTCATGCGGACCATCGACGCGTCGACGAGCTGGAGCTCCTTCTCGGCGCTCTTCAGCGAGTTCAGCGCGTCGTCCGGACGCCCCTGCCGGATGATCTCCATCGCGAGCGCGCACTGGACCTGGGCGCCGTTGAAGCCGAGCTCGGCCGCGCGTCGGTAGGCGCGCTCGGCCTCCTCGTGGTTTCCCATCCGGCCGACGACGCGGCCGTAGCCGACGTGGAAGAACCCGTTGTCCTTGTGGAGCGCGAGCAGCTCCTGGAAGAGGCGGAGCGTGACGACGTTCACCTTCCCCTGCCCGACGAGGAGCTGGCTGATCCGGAAGAAGACGTCGGGGTGCGCCGGGTTCAGGCGGACCGTCTCCTGGTAGTCCTTCAGCGCCTCCTCCCACCGGTCGCCGTACGCCTCGTGGGTCACGAAGCCGCGGTTGAACCACGCCTGGTCGAAGTCCGGGTAGAGCTGCACCAGCTTGTCGAACTCGGCGTACGCGGCGTCGAACGACGCCATCGCCGTCTCCTCCTCGCCCTCCTCGCGGTGCTGCTGGGCCATCGCCAGGTGGTAGAGGCCGCGGTAGAGGTCGACCGCCCGTTGGGCCTCGACGTTCTCGGAGGTGCCGCGCGCGTCCCAGGCTTCGATCCGCGCCTTGCCGGACTCGAAGTCCCCGGACTTGAAGTCGATCTGGATCGCGAGCGCGATCAGCCCGTCGTCGTCCGGGTGCGCCAGCAGCTCGCGCTCGACGAGCTGCTTCGCCTGGTCGAGCCGCTCGGTCGCGAGGTACATGACGCCGAGCTCGACCGCCGCCGCGGCGTCCTGAGGGTTGTCGGCCGCGTACTCCTCCATCATGGTGAGGAGCTCACCGATCGCCTGCTCGCGCGACGCCTCGTCCTCGGTCGACGACGCACGCGCCAGCACCAGCGCGATCCGGCGCTTCACGTCGGCCCGCACCGCCTCCCAGGCGCCCCCCTCGGGGATCTGCTCCTCGGCCCGGCGGAGGATCTCCATCCCCTCCCGGAACTGACCGGTCTCGGCGAGGACCGAACCGAGCTGGAGCTGCGCGAGCATGAACTCCGGCATGATCCGCACCGCCCGACCGAAGTCGGAGGCGGCCGCGCCGAGGCTCTCCCGGCTCCCCTCGTACGCCTGCTTCCGGGCGAGCTCGCCGCGCTGGTACCAGGCGCGCGCCGAATCGGGCGCGGTCGCCACCATGTCGCGGTAGAGCGTGTCGATCGAGCGGTACTTCGCGTTCCGGAACTGGGTGGCGAGGACGAACGCGACGACCAGCGCCACGATCAGCCCGCGGACGACGCCGTGCGCGGTGTCTCCCTTCGCCTTCATCCGGGAGAGGAGGCGGTCGAGGAGGACCGCCGCCGCCACCGAGAGCCCCACCGTCGGGAGGTAGAGGAGCCGCTCGCCGAAGATCGTGCCGATCGGGACGAGGATGTTCGAGACCGCGCCGAACGTGAAGAGGAACGCCAGCAGCCCGAACCCGAGCGCCGGCGCCCGCCGCATCGCGACGAACCCCCAGACCGTCGTCGCGCCGACCACCAGGAGCGCCACCAGCGCCGCCGGGTCGAAGAGCGACCGCGCGATCGGGAGCTGGTTGAACGAGTAGTCGGCGGACTGGCCGATCGGGACGAGGAAGAGCTGCAGCGAGCGGGCGTACAGCATCGCGCCGGTCGCGAGCCGCGCCACGAACCCCTCGTGCATGAGCGGGTTGTCGAGCTTGGTGATGAACGTCGCGTCCGGCGCGAGGCGCCCGAACAGCTTCCAACGGATGAACAGGTTGACGCCGACCACCGCGACGCAGGCGCCGATCATCGCCAGCCGCCGCCCCCACGGGGGAGCGTCCTTCCGCACGAGGTCGACCAGGATCAACAGGACGAGGACGGTCGCCGCCCCCTCCTTGGTGAAGATCGCCGCCGCGAACGCGAGGACGGCGAGCAGCAGACGTCCGGGCCGGAGCCCCGCGTCCGTGGCGGCCCCGCAGTAGAGGACGACCGAGAGGAGCCCGAGGAAGACCGACTGCGTCTCGCCGAGGCCGGCGACGTACGCGATCGCCTCGGCGTGCAGCGGGTGGACCGCGAACACGATCCCCGCGAGCGCCGCCACGCCCCGGCGCCGGGTCAGGATCCAGCCGAGGCGGAACACGAGCACCGCCGACAGGACGTGGAACAGGAGGTTCAGCAGGTTGTACGGCAGCGAGCCGTCGCCGAACGTCACCCGGAGCACGCCCATCGGCCAGAGCATCAGCGGCCGGTAGAGCGCCTGCCCCAGCACCTGGCGCGTCGCGTCGACCCGCTTGTTGACGCCGTCCCAGAACCCCTCCGTGAAGAGCGCGTTCAGGGCGAGGACCTTCGCCGGCAGCGACTCCTCCGCCTCGGCCGCGTCGAACGTGCCGTTCGACTTGACGAGGACCTGGGCGTCGTAGACGAGGTCGTTCCGGAGCGCGTTGAACCCGGACAGCAGCGCGAGCACCGCCACCAGGATCCAGAGCCTGCCGGGCTGGGTGGCCGTCGACTCGGTCATGAAGGTCTCCTAGGGAGCACGTTCGGCTCCGGGTCCAGAATCGTCGCGCGCCGGGCCGAGCCGCGCCAGGAGCGCCAGCCCTTCCCGAGCGGCCTCCGCCCCGCCGACGAGCCCTCCGAGCTCGACCGCGGCCCGCACGTCCTCGAGCGCCGCGCCGCATCGAAGCGCGCCGCGGAGGTGCGATTCGAGCTGGAGCGGGAGCCGGCCCGCGGTCAGGGCGCAGACGGCCAGGAGCTCTCGGGTCCGCGCCTCGAGGCGGGGCCGGGCCAGGATGCGCCCGTAGGCGTCCTCGAGCACCGCCTCTTCGAAGACGGGGTGGAAACGGCGTAGTATGCCCCGAACCGGGGCCGCCTGCCCGCCGTAGATACGTTCGAACAGCGACTTCCCGCTGAAGCCCTTCCCCGCGTCGGACGCGTCGACCGCCGCCGGGAGGCCCCCCGCCGCCGCGTCGAGCCGCCGGAACGCCTCGATCGCGCGGGGGAAGCCACAGAAGAGGTGGGCCGACAGCGCCCCCTCCCGCAGGACCTCGATCGGCACCCCGATCGCCAGCGCCTCCCGGTAGACCTCCTCCAACGTGTCGAGGCTCCCCGCCGCCGCGTGGGCGAGCGCGAGGGCCGGCGCGGCCACGTCGGGCGGGAGCGGACCCGCGTGGAGCACGTCGCGGATGGAAGGAGGAGTCAAGGCGGGGCGGCGGGCCGGAGGACGGTCCGCGGGGGCTTCAACGGGGGCGGAAGTCGAAACGTACCGACCCTACTGAAGGGCCGCGGAGCGCGTCAAACGCTTGTCTTGACAGTTTCTGCGAGCGCCGTTGGAATCCCGGGTTCGCTCCCGCTCGAAGCCTGCACTGCCAAGGAGTTCCTCCATGTCCTCGTTCACCCTCGCCCTGTTCGCCGCGGCGGCGCTCGTCACGCCGCAGGAGGCGCCGAAGCCGGCCGAGCCGCAGGCCCAGCCGGCGACGCCCCAGATCAAGCTCGGCGGGGCCGGCCAGCAGCCCGCCGCGCCGTCGCGAGGCATCCCGGACATCAAGGAGTACCGGAAGGGCGCGGACGGCTCGCCGTACATCCGGAGGTTCGAGGACGTCCGCCGGCTCGACCTGTCGACCATCGACTTCGAGGCGCCGGTGCTGGCCAAGGTGAACGGCCGCGACGTCACGCGGGACGAGTTCCTCCTCTGGTACTGCCTGAACGCCGGCCAGAACGGGATCCTCCGGGCGCAGCTCGACATCCTGACCCGCAAGGGGATGGAGCGGCTGGTCGAGGAGGCGCTCTATCGCCACCGCGGGTTCCCGGTGCCGACGGCGCTGCTGATCGATAAGGGCGGGTGGTTGACGGTCGTCTACAAAGGCGCGGTGACCCCCGAGCGGGTGC
>JAUIEL010000555.1 GCA_030428825.1 bacterium | reverse complement strand
GCCGGTTCCGGCCGAGGTGGTTCGAGACGTAGAGGTCGTCGAACCCGTCGGCGTCGACGTCGCCGAAGACGACCGCCTTCGCGAACCGCCGGTTCACGACCCCGGCCGCGGCCGCTCGGTCGTCGAACGTCCCGTCCCCCCGGTTCAGGAAGAGCTGCGAGTCGGTCTCCTCGTTCCCGACGTACAGGTCGAGGTCGCCGTCGTTGTCGACGTCCGCGAACGCGGCGGTCTGGGTCGGCTCGTGCCGCTCGCCGAGCCCGGCCGCGAACGTCCCGTCCCGGAACCGCCCGGCGCCGTCGTTCAGGAGGAGCGAGTTCGGGATCCGCCCCTGCCGGCCGAGCCACGCCCCGCGGAGCACGTAGACGTCGAGGTCGGCGTCGCCGTCGACGTCCCCCTGGACCATGTTCAGGCCGCCGGGGAACCCGGCCAACCCGCTCGCCTCCGTCCGGTCCTCGAACGAACCGTCCCCGCCGCCGCGGAAGAACCGGATCGACCCGTCGAGCTCGAACCCGCTCGTCAGGAGGTCGAAGACGCCGTCCCCGTCGAGGTCGTCGATCACGGCCGCGCCGCAGTGGTTCAGGGTCGCGACCCCGCGCTCGAACGCGACGTTCTCGAACCGCGGGAACGGGACCTCGCTCCGGAACGCGTCGCGGTCGACGATCCACTCCGGCGGGACGTCGTCGGGCGGACCGCCGAGCGTCATGCACGCGACGTTCAGCAGCCAGCGCGCCCGGACCCGCGTGTCCGGGTCCGCCTCGTCGCCCGACAACACCCGCACGAGGTACGGCACCGCGCTTCGGGAGCCGCGCGGGTCGTCGTGCACCCCCGCCGGCCCGATCGGGAACATGCAGCCCGCCCCGTCGATGCACTTCACGCAGTTCGCGTCCTCCCCCTGCCGGAGGAACGCGACCGCCCGGTTCATCCAGACGTGCGGGGCGGCGGCGACGCGCTCCGCCGGCGCGAGGTCGTCGAGGAGCGTCTCCGCCGCCCCGAACCGCTCGAGCGCCGCCTCCGTCCGCCCGAGGCGCAGCTCGTGGCGTCCGACCTCGACGAGGAGCCGACACCGCTCGATCGGCGCGGCGCCGTCGCCGAGCGCGGCGAGCCGACGCTCGAGGAACCGGAGCTTCGCGTCGCCGAGAAACCGGTTCTCCGGCCCGAACCGCCGGTGCGCGTCGGCGAGCGCGGCGACCATCCGCGCGTGCCCGTCCTCGGCCGACGCCGCCGTCGGCGGACCGTCCCGCTCGCCGCACCCGGGGAGCCCCAGGAGGAGGAGGGCGAGGGACGCGGAGGGACGGAGCGGGCGCATCCGGATCAACCTACCCGTCGCCGCCGCCCGCTCCAACGCGCGTCGCGGCCAAGGCGCGGCGGCGCACCACCACCAGCCCCATCGCGAGGAGCAGCATCGCCGCGGTCAGCCACGTCGTCGCCCGGAGCTCCTCGCCGAGGACGAGCACGCCGCCGAGCCCCGAGACGAGCGGCTGCAGGAAGACGAAGAACGCGACCGTCGACGCGCGGACCCGCTTCAGCGCGTACGTGTTCCAGAGGTAGGCGAGGACGGTCGGGAAGACGAGGACGAACGCGAGCGCGCCCCACGCCCGCTCGTTCCCCTCGAGCGACGGGACGAGCTCCCGACCGCGCGCGAACCACGGCGCCGCGGGGAGCGAGAGGGCGTAGACCCAGGCGATCACCACGAGCGTCGGGAGCCGGCCGAGCAGCGGCTTCGACAGGACGAGGTAGAGGGAGTAGCAGAGCGCGTTCGCGATCACGAGCGCGACGCCGAGCGAGTCCCCCTCGAGCGGCGCCCCCTCGCCCTCGAGGAGCAGCGGGACGGTCCCGGCGATCGCCAGGACGATGCCGAGCGAGCGGCGCCGGTCGTGCGCCTCCTGCCGGAGGAGGACCGCGAACCCGTACGTCGCCACCGGGATGATGCACATCACGAGCCCGGTGTTCACCGCCTTGGTGCGCGACAGCCCCTCGAGGAAGAGCCCCTGGTTCAGCGCCACGCCGAGGAGCGAGCAGATCGCCAGCCGGGGAAGGAGCGCGCGCGGCGGCAGCGCCCGACGCCCGTGCCGCGCGACGGCGATCCCGAGCAGGACGGCCGCGCCGACGGCGACGCGCCACGCCGCGACCGCCCCCGGCGCGAACGCGTGGAACGCCTCCTTCCCGAAGACCGGGAAGAGACCGAACGCGAGCTGCACCGCCGCGAGCGCGATCAGCCCGCGGCGGCGCTCGACGGGGTCTTCGGCGACGTCGTTCACGGGGCGCCGGTCTACACGATCGTCACGCTCGATCCCCCCTTCGCCGCCGATCGATCTCCGATTCAGTCGATTCCCTGCGCGACGAGCTCCTCGAGCCACGGGTCGAACGGCGGGCAGCGGTCCGACATCTCGGCCCACCACGCGGCGAGCTCGGCGGCGGCGTCGGCACGCGGGTCGACGGCCGGGGGCGCGTCGACCCCGGCCCGGGCGGCGGAGTTCGAGAGGAGCACGAGCGTCCGGAGCCGGAGGTTCTCGAGCGGGACCTGGTCCATCCCCGACGGGAGCGCGCCGCGGAAGAGCGCGAGCGCGCGCGGGATCGACTCCGCCCGTCCGCGCCGCGCGAGCGTCAGCGCGGCCCACCCGCCGGCGAGGCCCGGGAGCGCCTGGAGCCGCCGGAGCGCCTCGACGCCCTCGTCCGGCTCGACCATGGCGATGTGGACCGCGGCCGCGACCCGCACCTCCTCGTCCTCCGCCTCCAGGAGGGCGCGAAGGTGGACCGGGAGGTCGTCCCGGCAGAACGCCGCGAACGTCGAGCCGAGGACGACCCCCCGGTGCGCGTCCTGCCACGACCTCCCCGGGTTCCGCCATCGGACGAGCGCCGCCGCCGCGACCGCCGGGTCCTCCTCGGCGAGGAGCCGGACGTCGTCGGCGCGCACCGCTGCCTCCTCGCCGAGCCGCTCGCGGGCCGCGTCGATCGCCTCCCTCGTCCGGGACGGCGCCGGCGGCGCGGCGCGAGGCGACGGTCGGAGGCGCTCGAGAACGCGTCGTCGCTCGACGTCGCCGCCCGGGAACGCCGCCGGGGCGCGTGCGTCGAGCGCCCGCGCGGTGAGCTCGCGCCCGCTCACCACGATCCCGAGCGCGACCCGTACGACCTCGGGCGGCGCGTCCTCGGCGAGGGCGAGCACCGCCGCCACGGCGTCGTCGAGCGTCGACGCCTCGTCGATGTTCGCGAGGGCCGCGCCGACCTCCGGATGGCCCTCGACGAGCCGTCGCCCGACGTCGCGCGCGCTCCGCTTCAGCCGACGGAGCTCCTGCTCCGCCGGCGGGAGCGCCGCGAACTCGCGCACCGCCCCGGCGAGGGCGTCGAGATCGCTGGGCGCCGTCCCGAACGCGCGCCCGAGCGCCTCCTCGTCCGCGTCGACCGGAGCGTGTCCCTGGGACACCGGCACGACGTGGCGCGCGTCGAGCCGCCGCCACCAGAGCGGGACCGGACCGCCGAGCGTCGTGCTCCCCTTCACCGACGGGTCGTCCGCGCCGGCGGCGATCACGAGGCGCTGGCCGACGAGCGCGACCGGGAACTGCGGCCCCCAGAAGTCGACGCCCATCCGGAGGCGGAACGTCTCGCCCGGCCTCTCCGCCCCCTTCCACGTCTCGACGACGCGGTGCTCGGCGACGATCCCTCCCGCCGTCACGCACTCGACGACGCCGACGAACGCCGCGTCGTGGACGATCGCCTCGAACGGCCTCGGCTTCCACGTGGTGGCCGCCGCCGGCGCGGCGAGGGCGAGAGCGAACGCGGTCACGAGCACGGCGGTCGGCGTCCGGGAGCGGGTCATTCGTTCTCCTCCTCGAGCGGGGCGGCGGCGAGCCGGGCGCGGAGCTCCTCGAGGAACGGCTCCCGCGCCCGCCGCTCCCACCAGGGAGTGTGCCCGCACGCCGGGAGTTCCCGGAGATCGAGCCGCGGGATCGTGCGGACGAGCACGTCGAAGATCCTCGCCCCCGGGTGCGGGTCGTCCGCCCCGTGGAACATGAGGGTGGGACCCCGGATCGCGCGGAACGACGCCGGTTCGACGCCGTCCCGCTGCCGCGCCAGGACGTCCGCCCAGGTCTCCTCGCCGCCGCGCGCGTCGACGTCGATCGCGCCGGGTTCGCGGAGCTCCTCGAACGCCTCGTCCATCGGGTCGACCGCGTCGGCGCGGGTCACGATCTCCGCCGCCGCGCGCAGCCGCTCGTCCGGGTCGTCGATCTCGTCGGCGAGCGCCGCCAGCCGCGCGCGCCCCTCCCCGCCGAGCCGGTCGAGCCGCGTCGTCTCCATCCGACGTCGCGACCGCTCGTCGTACGTCCCGCAGCCGACCAGCACCATCGCCGCCGCCCGGCCCGGGTGCGCCGCGGCGAACGAGAGGGCGAGCATCGCGCCCCACGAGTGGCCGACGAGCGCGAACGGACGCTCCCCCAGCCGGGCGGCGACGAAGCGGTCGAGGTCGCCGACGTGCGCCGCGACGGTCAGGGGCGCCCCGCCGCTCCGGCGCTGCCACGGCTCGAGGACCCGAAACCTCGGGTCGGCGGCGATGCCGGCCGCCAGCCCCCGCGCCGCGCCGCGCGCCCCCGGGCCGCCGTGGAGCACGACGACCGCGCGCGCGCCGCCGCCGTGCTCGCGCGCGTGGAGGAGGTCGCTCAGCGGTCGAGGCCGGCGAGCAGCC
>JAUIEL010000554.1 GCA_030428825.1 bacterium | reverse complement strand
TCTCCCTCGTCTCCTGCGGCGCCGACGCGCCCGACGAGGCGTTCCGCGTCGCCCTCCTCTGCCCCGGGCCGATCTCCGACGACGGCTGGAACGCGTCGGCGTACGAGGGGCTCTCCCGGATCGAGGCGGAGCTCGGCGCGGACGTGCGGCACGTGCAGGTGAAGTCGCCGTCCGAGTTCGAGGGGGCGATGCGCTCGTTCGCGGGACAGGGCTTCGACCTCGTGCTCGCGCACGGGTTCGAGTTCACGGAGGCGGCGCTCGCGGTCGGCGCCGAGTTCCCGGGGACCGCGCTCGTCGTGACGTCCGGGGCCGGGACGCGGGAGAACGTGTCGTCGATCCGGTTCGTGATCGAGGAGCCGGCGTTCCTGGCCGGGATGCTGGCGGCGTCGATCTCGGCCGCCGGACGGATCGGCGTGGTCGGAGGGATGGAGATCCCGCCGGTGAAGAGCGCGTTCGACGCCTTCCGAGAGGGGGCGCGGGAGATCCGCGACGACGTCGAGGTCGTCGTGTCGTGGCTCGGCTCGTGGGAGGACGTCGCCGCGGCGCGGCAGGCCGGGCTCGCGCTCCTCGACCAGGGGGCGGACGTCCTGTTCCACAACGCGGACGCGGCGGGGCTCGGGGTCTTCCTCGCCGCGGAGGAGCGCGGCGTCCTCGCGATCGGGTGCAACAAGGATCAGGCGCACGTGAAGCCCGGGACGGTCGTCGCGAGCGTCGTGCTCGACGTGCCGGAGGCGTTCGTCCGGCTCGCGCGCGAGGTCCGGGACGGGACGCACGTCGGTCGGGAACGGACGTACGACCTCGCCTCGGGCGTCGTCTCGCTGGCGTTCAATCCGCGGCTCACGCATCGTGTCTCCGTCGTGGCGCGGAAGCGGATCGATCAGGCGCGCGAGAAGCGGATCGCCGCCGCGAACCGTTGATGGAGTAGCATGCGGAGGATCGAACGAGGAGGTCTTCCATGGGTCTACGCGCCGCCACCGTCTGCATCGCCCTGCTCGCTCTCGCCCCGTCCGCGGACGCCCAGAACCGGCGCGTCCTCTGGGACACGCACCACGGGGTCTACTCGACCTACACGCTGACGGGTCGGTTCAACACGCTCGTCGCCCAGCTCCAGACCGTCGGCATCGACGTCGTCGACTCGAGCCTCGGCGTCCTGAACCAGGACCTGTCGTCGTTCGACGTGATCGTCGTCAGCGCGCTGAACGCCCACGCGTCCGCGTACACCGTCGCGGAGGCGCAGGCGATCCTGTCGTTCGCCGGGTCCGGCGGGGGGGTGCTCGTCATCGGGGACAACCCGGTCGTCTGGCCGGCGAACACCGCGGAGGTCGCGAAGGTGTTCGACTTCCAGCTCGCGACGACCGACCTCTCGCCGAGCGACGTCTACGCCACCGTCCTCTCGCCGTCCGAGCCGATGTTCCAGGGGATCTCGTCGATCTACGGGAAGGCGGGGGGCGAGATCGCCGTCGGTCCCGCCTCGTCGATCGTCGGGTCGACCTCGACCGGCCAGGGGATGGTCGCGCGTTGGAACCCCGGGTCG
This sequence comes from bacterium, assembly GCA_030428825.1. Lineage (GTDB taxonomy): Bacteria > Planctomycetota > B15-G4 > B15-G4 > JADJEK01 > JAUIEL01. The sequence continues at coordinate 3,158 of JAUIEL010000554.1, read as the reverse complement.
GTGGTGGCGCTCGGCGACGGGAACATCTTCGACGACACGTACATCGTGAACGCCGACAATGTCGCGTACTCGAAGCTCCTCTTCGACTGGCTGGCCGAGGGGTGCGTCACGCCGCTCGGCCCGGGGACCTCCGGGACGGGCGGGGTCGTCCCGCGGCTGTCGCTCGGGAGCGGGAGCTGCACGGGGGCGTTCTCGCTGAAGATGGACGACGCCCTCGGCGGCGCGTCGGCGCTGCTGTTCGTCGGGACGCAGGCGGGCGCGATCCCGGCCGCCGGCGGGACGCTCTACGTCGACGCGTTCACGCCGCCGTTCCTCTCGATCCCGCTCCCGCTCGGCGGGACGCCCGGCGCGCCCGGCGCCGGCTCGCTCTTGCTGGTGCAGGATCTGACCGGGTATCTCCCGCTCACCCTCGTCTTCCAGTACGCCGTGATCGACTCCGGCGCCGCGTTCGGACACGCGCTGTCGAACGGGGTGCAGATCGACATGGCTCCCTGACCGCGGCTCCCTACGATTCCGCGCATGCCTCTGCTCGAGCTGCGCGGGATCACGCACCGCTTCGGCGCGGTGACGGCGCTCGACGGCGTCGATCTCGACGTCGCGGCGGGGGAGGTCCACGCGCTCCTCGGCGAGAACGGGGCCGGGAAGTCGACGCTGGTGAACGTCCTCGCCGGCGGGATCGTCCCCGACCGAGGAGAGGTGTGGGTCGACGGCGAGGTCGTCCGGCTCCGTTCGCCCGCCGACGCCGCGCGGCGCGGCATCGGGATGGTCCACCAGCACGACGCGCTCGTCGGCGCGTTCACGGTGGCGGAGAACCTCGCCCTCGGCCTCCCCGGAGCGCCGTTCTCGTCCTCGCCGGGGTTCCTCGAGGCGGTCCACCGGCGCGCGGCCGCGGCCTCCCCGCTCCCGCTGCCGTCGGCGACCGCCCGGACCGACACGCTCGGCGTCGGGGAGCGGCAGCGCGTCGAGATCGCGCGGGCTGTCGCGGACGGGGGGCGGCTGCTCGGGCTCGACGAGGCGACGGCCGTGCTGACGCCGGCGGAGGCGGACGCGCTCCTCGACGCGACGCGGGCGCTCGCGCGGGACGGGATGGCCGTCGTCTTCATCACCCACCGCCTCGCCGAGGTCGAGCGCGTCGCCGACCGCGTCACCGTGCTGCGCGGCGGCCGCGTGGTGCACCGCGCGGCGCGAGGAGGGTTCGACCCGGCGACGCTCGCGGCGGCGATGGTCGGCGCCGCTCCCGAACCGCTCCCGGCGGGGCCGGGGCGACCGGGCGGAGAGGCGCTGGCGCTCGTCGGTCTCGCGGCGCGCGCGTCGGACGCGTCGCGCGGCGTCGACGGGATCGACCTCTCGGTCCGGAGCGGCGAGATCGTCGGCGTGGCGGGCGTCGACGGAAACGGCCAGCGCTCGCTCGCGGCGGCGGTCGCCGGGACGTGCGCGCCGTCGGCGGGAGAGGTCCGGATCGGCGGCCGCGCGGCCGGACGGACCGGGCCGGCGGGGCATCGAGCGCTCGGGCTCGCGATCGTCCCGGAGGACCGGCGGACGGAAGGGCTCGCGCTCGACCTCTCGCTGGCCGAGAACCTCCTCCTCGACGCCGGCGCGCTCGGCGGGCCGGCGTGGGGGACGCGCGCGCCCCGGGCGATCCGGCGCGCGGCCGCGCCGCGGCTCGAACGGTTCGGGGTGACGGCCGACCCGGGAGCGAGGGCGGGAGCGCTGTCGGGCGGGAACCAGCAGCGCGTGGTCCTCGCGCGCGAGCTCGGCGAGCCCCCGGCGGCGCTCCTCCTGGTCAACCCGACCCGCGGCCTCGACCTGCGGGCGACGGCGTTCGTGCGCGACGAGGTGCGGCGACTGCGCGACGCCGGCGCCGGGGTGCTGCTCGTCTCGACCGACCTCGACGAGGTGGTCGAACTCGCCGATCGAGTCGTCGTCCTGTCGAGCGGGCGGCTCTCCGGACCGTTCCCGAAGGAGACCCCGCGGGCGGAGCTGGGGCGGGCGATGGCGGGCGGTGCGCCGTGAGGGCGATCTTCGCGCCGGTCCTCGCCGCGCTGGCGGCGGTCGTCGTCGGCGGCGGGGCGCTCGTCGCGGCCGGCGTCGACCCCGCGGCGGCGTTCCGGTCGTTCGCGCGGGGGGCGTTCGCCACGCGGCACGGCATCGGCGAGACGCTGGTGACCGCGACCCCGCTCCTGCTCTGCGGCCTCTCGGTCGCGCTGTCGTTCCGGGCCGGTCTGTTCAACATCGGCGCCGAGGGGCAGCTCCTGGCCGGCATGCTCTGCGCCACCGCGATCGGGACCGCGGACTCTCCGGCGGCGATCCTCGCGCTCCCGGCGGCGGCGCTCGGCGGCGCGGCGGTCGGAGCGCTCGCCGCGTGGTGGACGCTCCGGCGCGGCGTCCCGGAGGTGCTGGCGACGCTGCTGCTGAACTTCGTCCTTCTGCACGCGGTCGGCGTCGCGGTGCACGGGTTCCTCCAGGAGGCGGCGCGGACCTACCCGCAGTCCGACCCGATCGCCCTGGTCGCCCGGCTGCCGCGGTGGCTCGACGGCACGCGCGTCCACGTCGGAGTCCTCGTCGCCGTCGGCGCCGCGCTCGTCCTGCACCATCTCGTCGAACGGAGCGTGATCGGCCTCCGCTGGCGGGCCGCGGGGGCCGCGCCCGCGGCGGCGCGGCTGGCCGGCTTCCCGGTGCGGCGCGACCTCCTGACGGCGTTCGTCCTCTCCGGCCTGCTCGCCGGCCTCGCCGGGGGGATCGAGGTGACCGGCGTGACCGGGAGGCTGTACGAGAGCCCGTCGGGCGGGGTCGGTTACGCCGCGATCGCGGTGGCGCTCCTCGGGCGGCTGCGGCCGGCGTCGATCGTCCTGGCGGCGCTCCTGTTCGGCGCGCTCGACGCGGGGTGCGCCGCGATGGAGCGGGACGTCGGCGTGTCGCACGGCCTCGGACGGGCGCTGGAGGGGGTGGCGATCGCCGTCTTCCTCGCGCTCGAGGCGGGGCCGATCCGGGAGCGGCTCCGCCGTCGTCCCGCGGGCGCGGAGGCGACGTGAGCGAAGACCTCGCCACCGCCTTCCTGCTCGCGGCCTGGGCCACGGCGACGCCGCTCCTCCTGGCGTCGCTGGGGGAGCTGATCTCCGAGCGCGCGGGGGTGCTGAACATCGGGCTCGAGGGGCTGA
>JAUIEL010000553.1 GCA_030428825.1 bacterium | reverse complement strand
ATCTCCGGGTAGCGGCAGACGATCCGGAGGAGGCCGTCCTTCTCCGCCTTCTCGAAGTCGACGCCCCACGAGCTCGCGTTGCGGGTGAGCTGTTCGCGGCTCTCCTCCGCCGCGAACAGGATCGTCCGCTCGTTCGCGAGCATCGCCGCCTTCACGTACTCGGTCACCGTCAGGGTCTTGCCGGTGCCCGTGGCCCCGGAGACCAGGATGATCGAGTCGCGGAACATGCCGCCCCCGCACATCCGGTCGAGCTCGGCGACCCCCGACGAGACCCGCACCGCCGACGACCGCTGCTTCAGCTCGATGGCCGAGAGCGGGATGATCGAGACTCCCGTCTCGATGTCGATCGTGAACGGGTACTCCCCCTTGTGGTGCGCGGTCCCGCGGAACTTCAGGATCTCGACCGTCCGGCGCCGCTTCTCCTGTTCGAGGCGGTTCCGGAGGATCAGGACGTTGTCGGCGACGAACTCCTCGACGCCGAACCGGCCGAGCGAGCCGTCCTCCTCGGTCCGCTCCATGGTGATCAGCGTGGTGACGCCGAGGCGCCGCAGGCCGACGAGGATCCTCCGCAGCTCGCGGCGCACGAGGTGGCCGTCCGCGAACTGCGGGAAGAGGGCGCCGATCGCGTCCAGGATCACCCGCTTCGCCTTGGTCTTGCGGATCCCGTTCTCGATGCGGGCGAAGAGCGCCGAGAGGTCGTACACGCCGGCCTCGACCGTCTCGGTCTCGGGGTCGGCGGTGGCGTCGATCATCGCGATCTGGCCGCGCTCGAGCATCTGCTCCATGCCCCAGCCGAACGACCGGACGTTCTGCATGACGTCCTCGGGGGTCTCCTCGAACGTGACGACGACGCCGTTCTCGTCGAACTCGTTCACTCCCGTGGCCAGGAACTGCAGCGCGAAGACGGTCTTGCCGCTCCCCGCCGTCCCGGCGATCAGGGTGCTCCGACCGGCGGGCAACCCTCCCTCGGAGACCTGGTCGAACCCGACGATCCCCGTGACCAGCTTCGGCATCAGATACACCGCGCCGTCCTCGCTCATGACATCTCTCCAGTTGACGATTCGATTCCAGGTCCCAGGTCGAGCACCCGCGCGACGAGCTCTCGATCCCCGAGGTCGCCGACGATTCGACGCGACGGCTCGGGCCGCACCCGGATGAGGGTCGGCGTCGCCAGCACGCGATCTCGCTCCGCGGCCTGGGGGTCGGCGAACACGTCGATCACCTCCAGTTCGACGTCGCCGCCGAGCCGGTCGCCGCAGATCGACTCGATGTTGTCGATCGCGGCGCTCGAGTGCGCGCGCCCGGGGTGCACGTAGAGGCGCAGGTGGAGACGACGTTCCGGTCGGGCGCTCACCGGCTCCTCCGTTGTCCGACGCGGAAGTAGTCGACGAGCAGCCCCATCATCTCGAGCGCCATGAGGCGGCCGTCGAGAGCGACCCGCCGGGCCCGCTGGCGGTCGTCCTCGACGCCGGCGCGCTGGAGGGCGGCGAGGTGGATGTCGACCAGGTCGCGCGGCCCGCCGCCGCGATCGCCGATCATCGTGGTGAGGACCTCCATCTCGGTCCGGGGCTTCTCCGTGGTCGTGACGAGCTGCTCGAGGTACCGGGTCAGGAGCTCGAGGTAGGCGTCGACCAGCGCGTGGAACACCTCCGGGATCCGCTCCTTGATCGACCCGGCCCCGGTCAACGCGGCGGTCACGCTGGTGCCGCTCGCCTCGCTCGAGAGCGCGCGGAACTCCTCGTGGACCTCCAGCATCTCCCGCTCTTCGGACTCTCGATGCCGGGTCAGCGCGTACCCGACCGCGCGGCGGAGCGGCTCGCCCTTGATCCGGGACTTGGAGAGGAAGTCCTCCGCCCCGCGGTGGACGCAGTTCGAGCCGAGCCGCTCGTCCTCCATGCCGGAGAGGACGACGATCGGGACCCGGGTCGCCGCGGCGCGGATCGTCTCGACCGTCTCCACGCCGTTGCTGTCCGGCAGGCGGAGGTCGAGGAGCACGAGGTCGATCGGCACCGAGCCGAGCGCGGTGACGGCATCGGCGACGTTCGAGACGTGGAGGATCCGGAACTCCGCCGCCGGCTCGCTGAGGTACTCGCGCACGAGGGTCGCGTCGGCCGCGTTGTCCTCGACCAGGAGGATGCGGCTGGCGGTCCCGAGGTCGTTCATCGCTCGGCCCCCGCGTCGCCGGGGAGCTGCACGACCCCGAGCCAGAACCGCTCGATCGCCTGGACGAGATCGCGATGCGAGGTGAAGCCGACCGGCTTCGTGACGTAGCAGTTGGCGCCGAGGTCGTAGCACGAGTCGACGTCGCTCTCCGCGTCCGACCCGCTCAGCACGACGACCGGGATCGAGCGGAGCGCATCGTCCCCCTTGACGGTCGCGAGCACGTCGCGCCCGTCGACCTTCGGGAGGTTCAGGTCGAGCAGGACGAGGTCCGGACGCGGCGCGCCGGGGTGCGCCCCGTCCCGGCGCAGGAACTCGAGCGACTCCAGGCCGTCCCGAACGACGTGCAGGTCGACCATGTCGCGCACGCCCTGGAACGACTCGACGACGAGGTCGCAATCCGCCTCGTTGTCCTCGACCAGGAGCACTTGGGCCTTCCTCACGAGACGTCCTCCGACACCGGAACGGTGAATCGGAAGATCGTACCGTGCTCGGCCGCCGGCTCGAATCCGAGCGTGCCGCCGTGTCTCTCGACGATCTTCCGCGCGACGGCGAGGCCGATCCCGTTGCCGGGATACGTCTGGCGGTCGTGGAGGCGCTGGAACATCTGGAACAGCCGGCCGCCCGCCGCCGGGTCGATCCCGATCCCGTTGTCCTCGACGCGGATCGTCGCGAGGGCGCCGTCGGCCTCGCCGGAGACCGTCACGCGCGCCGGGACGTCCGGACGCCGGAACTTCAGCGCGTTGCCGACGAGGTTCCGCAGGAGCTGCCGGAACTGGCGTCGATCGGCCTGCACCACCGGCAAGTCGGCCCACTCCACCTTCGCCCCGGACTCGCGGATCGTCGCGGCGAGGTCCGCGACGACGTCGCGCATGACGCCGGCGACGTCGGTCGGCTCGGTCTCGCCGGCCTGCGTGGAGACGCGCGAGTACGAGAGGAGGTCCGAGATCATCGTCCTCATCCGCTCGGCCCCCTCGAGGATGTAGTCGAGGAACTTCCGGCCGCGGTCGTCGACCTGGTCCCGGTACCGCTCGTAGAAGAGGTCGGCGTAGCTCGCCACCATCCGCAGCGGCTCCTGGAGGTCGTGCGACGCGAGGTACGCGAACTGCTCGAGCTCCTCGTTCGAGCGCTCGAGTTCGGCCGCGTAGCGCCGGGCCTCCGCCTGCGCCTGCTCGCGGACCGTGATGTCCGAGACGATGCACATCACCATCGACGAGTCGCGGACGCGGATCGGGTTCAGGCCGACCTCGATCGGGAACTCGACGCCGTCCTTCCGCACGCCGAACAGCTCGCGGCCCGAGCCCATGCGGCGCGCCGAGGGGGCCTCGCCGTAGCTCCGGCGGTGTCCGACGTGCGCCTCCCGATACCTCTCGGGGATCAGCCGTTCGACCGGCTCGCCGCGCAGCTCGCCCCGGTCGTATCCGAACTGGCGCGCCGCCTCCGGGTTGACCATGACCATCGCTCCGGACTGGTCCACGATGATCATCCCGCTGGGCGACGCCTCGAACGCCTGCCGGAACCGCTCCTCCTCGGCGACCCGCTCCGTCACGTCCTTCGAGATCGCGGTCGCGCCGATCAGCTGTCCGGCGGCGGAGCGGACCGGCGAGACGCTCATCGCGACGTCGATCCGCCGACCGTCCGCGCGCAGCCGCTGCGTGACCAGGTCGTGGACCGCGTCGCCGCGTCGGATCCGACGCGAGATCCCGTCGAGCTCCTCTCGGAGGTCCTCCGGCACGATCTTCTCGATCGAGCCGCCGACCAGCTCGGCCGCCGGATACCCGAACAGCCGCTCGGCCGCCGCGTTGCAGTGGATGACGGTGCCGTCGAGCGACTTCAGCACGACCGCGTCGCTCGCCGACTCGAGCGCGGACGCGAGCAGACGGACACGATCGAGGTGGCGGGACAGCTCCTCCTCCGCTCGCTGCCGCGCGTCCAGCTCGTCACGAAGCTGGCTCTCGTGCCGCTCCACGCGTCGGATCATCGACCCGAACGCCGCGCCGAGTTCGCGCACCTCCTCGGGCCCGGTGTCGACGCCGCGGAACGCGGACTCGGGGTAGCGATCGATCGCGGACTGAAGGCGCGAGAGCGGCCGCGAGAGCGCCCGCGAGATGACGATCGAGAGGACGATCGCCACCAGCGTCGCGACGATCCCCGCCACGAGGCTCGACCGCCAGACGGCGCCGGTGGTCGCCGAGGCGACCGTCAGCGGGACGGTCTCGACGACCGTGAGCTCCCTCCCGCTCGGGAGCTCGAGGGTCGCCACGCCGGCGACGAGGCAGACCCCGGACGGACTCATCACCTCGACGGCCGGACGGTCCGGCCCGGCCGTCCGGACCGCCTCCATGGGGAAGACGTCGTCGGTCGCGGCGCCGAGGATGAACTCGAGCTCGCGCTCGGGGTGGACGAGGAACGTCCCGGACGCCCCCACGATCACGACCTCGCCCGAGCCGTCGACGTCCACCCCCGCGAGGGACAGCGCGTCGTCGATCGCCTCGCTGACGAAGGTCCCGCCGAGCCGGCCGTGCGCGACGCGGCCCTTGGA
>JAUIEL010000004.1 GCA_030428825.1 bacterium | reverse complement strand
CCGGCGCGCCGGGGTTCAGGACGATCACGTCGTCCTTTCCGTCCGCGTCGAAGTCGCCCCACGCCTCCTTCTCCAGGCGGACGACCTCCTCGTGGCCGGCGCGTCCCGAACGCCCGTCCGATCCGGCGCGCCCCTCCCGTTCGGCCGGGCCGCCCTCTCCGTCGGCGGCGAGCGCCCGGCGGGTCGCGGCGGAACGCGCGTCGAGTCGGGCCAGGACCCGTGCCTCGATCGACCGGACCAGCGCGGCGTCGGAGTCGGTCGTCCCGTCGAGCGCCTCGCGCTCGGCCGCGACTGCGTCGTCGTCGGCGCCGACGAGCGGCGTCCGCCACCCCGGCTGGACGAGCACGAGGACCGCGCCGCGTCCCGCCGCGCCCTTCGACTCGAGGGCGATCCCGATCGACGGTCCGGCCTTCCGCATCGCCATCGCGTGACCGGGGACGTCGCTCGAGGTGAGCGGCTCGCCGGCCTCCACCGGCCCGACGGTCAGGACCGGCACGCGGCCGACGAGAGCGACCGGGACGTCGCCGCGCGTCCACGAGTCGACCGCGTCCTCGAGCGCCTGCGCGCGCGCCTCGAGTTCGTCGTCCTCGGACGTCGCGAGGAGGGCGCGCGCCTCGTCGAGCTCCCGGATCGTCGGAAGCGCGTCGGCGGTCGGGCCGCTCATCACGAACGCCGGCTGCGACGAGACGACGCCGACGAGCGCCGGGTCGTACGGGGCGTTCGTCGGGACGACCGCCTCGGCCGCGGTCGCGTCGGCGCGCACGAGCGTCCCCGGCGCGAGGTCGGCGTCGCCGAGGAACGTCTCGGCGAGGTCGCACCCGCCGCTCGCGTGGATGGTGTTGTCCGCGGCGACGATCCCGAGGTCGTCGACGACGAACTCGACGTCGGTGCCGTTCGTGAACGCCCATCCGCTGGACGAGCCGTCGTCCAGGTTGAACACCATCGCCGACGCGATCGCTCCGGTCGGGCCGGTGCAGGCGGCGAGCGTGGAGTCCGTCGCCTCGACCCAGCCGATCGAGGACGCGTGGGAGGAGAGGTGCGGCGTGCCGCCGAACCCGGGGTCCTTGAAGTAGATCGTGGAGCTGGTGGAGTTGGAGGCGCTGGTCCCGACGACGAGGTCGCCGCCGAGGGCGAGGTCGTCGGTGACGAAGACGTCGTCGATGTCCGCGATCTCGTTCGCGTTCGGGGAGGTCGACGAGCCGAACGACCCGAACTCGGTGGTGACGCCGCTCGTCCCCGACCGGATCGGGCCGAGGAGCTGGATTCCTCCGCCGATCAGGAACCGGTCGTCCGACTCCTGCCACCGGATCAGCGACAGGTTCTGGTCGGCCTGGTCCTGGAAGAAGATGGTCGAGATGCCGCCCGCGTTGTCGGCGAGCAGGAACAGGCCGTCGCCGCCGTTCACCTTCGTCTGGCCGGCGATGGTCAGCGCGTCGGTCACGTCGAGGTCGCCGTTGACGGTCGTGAGGTCGGAGATCGCGTCGCCGAGGGTGTTCGGGCCGGTCGTCGAGAACCCGCCGTTCACCGCGACCTCGTCCGCGGACGAGTCCCCGAGGTTCAGCTCGAGGTTGCCGCCGCCGATGGTCAGCGCGTTCGGCGAGCCGCCCGAGACCGTCCAGACGGTGTTCCCGCTGATCGTGTCGGCGACGTCCGAGCGGAGGAACTGCGCGGGGCCGAGGCCGCCGACGGACGCCGCGTCCCCGCCGTCGTTCGAGGCGGCGATGGTGATCGTGTTCGCGGCGTCGTTCGGGACGATCGAGACGTTCGCGCCGGCGACGAGGTCGATGTTCCCGCCGTCGTTCACGACGCCGTCGAGGGACGACACGACGTTCACGCCGAGGTCGGCCGCGGTGACCGTGCCGTTCACGATCATCGCGGACGTGATCGTGCTCGCCTCGTTCTTCAGCACGAACGCGCCGGCCGGGCTGCCGTCGAGCTGCTGGGCGTCCTTCGCCGTCGCCGCCGCGATCGCGAACTGCGCGTGGGGGGCGGCGGTCAGCTTCACGCGCGGGTTCAGCGTGGTGTACGAGCCGGCCCCGACCGGCGCGCGGACCCGGATCCCGAGCCAGCGCTCGTCCCCCTGGAACGCGGCCGCGCCGAAGTCGAGCTCGACGGTGAAGACTCCGCGCTCGATCGGGACGTTCGGTCGGGCGTTCGTCCCGAGCGACGTCCCGCCGGCGGCCTGGCCGTAGAGGTCGAAGACGAAGTCCGCCGGCTGGTCGAGCACGATGTCGTTCTGGCGGAGCTCCCCCTGATAGGTGAACGCGGAGCCGAGCGGCGTCCGCGCGGGGGAGAGGGAGGTCAGGAGGGCGAGCGCGGCGAGCGCGGCGCCGGCCCGGGTGAAGACGGAATGCATGGGTTCTCCTCGATGCGGCAGAAAAGATCGAATGGATCGATCCCCGCGAACGGAGGAGGGCCCGGCGACCCGACAGTTTCGTGGAAGATTCCCGCGGACTCGTCGGACGACGGGGCTCGACGCCGACTTACGGCGTCCGCCCGATCACCCCGTTCGTGGCGCTCGCGCCGCCGGCGGTCGTCGGGTCGGCGGTCCAGGCCTGAATCGCCAGCGTGGTCCCGCTCGGGACGCCGGGCGGGAAGAGGAACGGGAGGTGGAACGCGCCCTGGCCGTCGGTGGTGAACGGGAGCTGGAGGAGGATCGGGTTCGGGACGAGCGTCCCGCCGAGGGCCGGGATCGGGTTCGCGGCGAGGGCGACGAACAGGAGGGACGGGGCGTTCGGGCGGGCCTGCGCGACGTCGAGGGCGCCCGGGCTCCCCGCGGCGAGCGCGCCGCTCCCGGCGAGGAACGGCACGCCGGCCTGGCCGAACGTCGCCAGGCCGAGGTTCGTCCACGGGTCCGGCGCGACCGACGCCGACGTCTGCGCCGGCGCGGCGCTCGCCGTGCCGTCGCTCGGCGTCACCGTGCAGAGGACGGTGTCGCCGACGGCGAAGCTCCCGTGCGGGATCGCGTCGGCGCGGCCGGCGGTCGTCACGTCGCGGACGACGTTGCCGTTCACCCGCCAGACCCAGTGGAACCGGACGACGTCCCCGTCGAGGTCGTCGAGGGCGACCGGTCCGGCGACCCGCGCGAACAGCGCCCCGTGCGGCGACGGCGTCTCCGGATCGAACGCGACGGTCACCGGCTCGGGAGGTCGATTGAACGACGGGTTCTTCGTCGGGAAGACCTCGACCGGGACGGCGATCGCGAGCGCGTCGTCGAACCACCACTCGATCGTCCACGTGCCGGCGATCGTGTGCATCTCCCCGACGAACCACGAGGTCCAGACCCCGAAATCGCGCCAGAACGGGTTCCCGAAGTCGAACGTCGCCGACTCGAACGAGAGCGTGCCGTTCGGCCGCACGAACCGCATCTTCCACTTCGTGCCGGCGGGGAGGTTCCGCCCCTGCGCCCAGATCCAGAGCGCGCCGTCGGTGAACGCGAGGTGGCTGTCGGTCGGCCAGCGGAACGGCAGGCCGGGGACGGTCCAGAGGTCGGTCGCGGTGACCCCGACGTCGGTGACCGCCGTCTGGAGGTCGAGCGGGTCCTGCCGCGCCCAGTCGGACGGGCCGGGGCGGCACGGGCCGGCCGAGGGCTCGTGCGGCGCGCCGTTCCGCTGGATCTCGAAGTGGAGGTGGGGGCCGTAGCTGTTCCCCGACGACGCGGCGAGCCCGAGCGGCTGGCCGGCGACCACGCCCTGGCCGACCGACACCGCGACGCTCCCGTTCTTCAGGTGGAAGTACCACCCCTCCTCGCCGCCGCCGTGGTCGACGATGACGAAGTTCCCGCCCGAGCCGCCGGCCGTGTTCATGTCCGGGAACCCGTCCTGCGCGACCTTCACCACGCCGGGGCGGACGGCGAAGACGGCGACGCCGATCGCCTGCTCGTCGAAGCTCCGGAGCCCGATGTCGTGCCCGCCGTGCGTGTCGCGGCTGAGGTCGCCGCACGCGAAATCGTGGTACGCGAACGGCGCCGGGTCGAGGTCGACGAACGATCCCGGGTGGACGTCCTCGTCGTGGTTCCCCCCGAGCGAGCGCGTCGGCAGCAGCGGGCTCGCGCTCGCCTGGACCGGAACGGGAACGATGGAGGCGGCGAGTCGGCGGGCGATCTCCGCGCGCTCCGCGGGAGGGATGCACGGCCCGAAGCCAGGCGGCGCGCCCAGCGGACCGCCGCCGGCGCCGAGGAAGCGGGCGTCCCCCGGAGCGAACGCGACGATCGACAGAACGAGCGGGATGATGATCACGGCACTCCTCCGTCCCCGCGCCCCTCGAGATCATCGCACGTTTCGGCGGTGCTCACCAGACGGCGCGGGGGACTCGGGGGGGGGCGTGCCCGTGACCGTGCCCGGCGAACCGGCGCGGGCGAACTCATCGACGTCGACCGAGTCGTGACCCGGGATCTCGAGTCGGCGCCTTCTCGGCGCGCGAGACTTCGGGGACGGGCACGGGCCCGGTCACGACCCCGAACCACCTCACGCGCTCACAGGAGATCGCAGAGTTCCTCGTACGTCTCCGGCCGCCGGTCCCGATAGAACTGCCACGTCCGGCGGACCTCCTCGATCTTCTCCAGGTCCATCTCCGCCGTGATCAGCTCGTCCCGGTCCTCCGACGCCTCGGCGAGGAACTCGCCGCGCGGGTCGACGAAGTAGCTGGTGCCGTAGAACTTCCCGATCCCCCAGGGCGCCTCCGTCCCGACGCGGTTCGAGCATCCCATGTAGTAGCCGTTCGCCACCGCGTGGGCCGGCTGCTCGAGCTTCCAGAGATACTGCGAGAGGCCCGCCACGGTCGCGGACGGGTTGAAGACGATCTCGGCGCCGTTCAGGCCGAGGATGCGCGCCCCCTCGGGGAAGTGTCGGTCGTAGCAGATGTAGACGCCGACCCTCGCGTACCGGGTCTCGAACACCGGGTAGCCGAGGTTGCCGGGCTTGAAGAAGTACTTCTCCCAGAAGCCGCTCGTGTGCGGGATGTGGTTCTTGCGGTACTTCCCGAGGTACGTTCCGTCGGCGTCGAGGACGGCGGCGGTGTTGTAGTAGACGCCGGCCTGCTCGCGTTCGTACACCGGCACGACCATCGCCATCTCGTGCTTCTTCGCGTACGGCTGAAGCATCTCCGTCGTCGGTCCGGGGACCGGCTCGGCGGCGTCGTACCAGCGCGCGTCCTGGCTCGGGCAGAAGTACGGGCCGTTGAAGATCTCCTGCAGGCAGAGGATCTGGACGCCCGCCTTCCCGGCCTCCTCGACGAACGGCAGGTGCTTCTCGAAGGCGGCGGCCTTGATCTCCTCCACCGGCCTCGACTCGTCGTTGATCGGGTTGCTGCACTGGATGAGGCCGCCCTTGACGATCCTGGCCATCGTCGCTCCTTCGCTCCCGCCGCGGCGGCGGGTCCGGTTCCGTCGGAGCCGCATCATAGCGGGACGGTCGCGGGCGGCCGATCGGCGGAGGTGGCCGTCCGGACCGATCAGGGCGGAGTGAGTCCGAGGTCGGCGAGCGTGGCGCGCCCCTCCTCGCCGAGCCCGAGGAGGTCGGCGAGCTTCGCCAGGCGGACGACCGAGTTCCGGTCCGGCGGCGTCCCGGCGGCGACGCCGCGCTCGGCGTCGTGGAGTCCGACGGCGAGCAGGTCGGCGGCGCCGGCCGGGTCTTCCATCGCCGCCCGGTTCATCGCCGCCCGGACGACGAGATCGACCCGGCCCGGGTCGCCGGCGGGGAGCGTGCGTCGGGTCCGCCGGAGGAGCGCGTCGTAGTGCGGCGCCGCCCGGCGTGGGTCGCCGAGGAGGACGAACCCCTCGGCCAGACCGCGTCGCGCCGCGAACTCGGTCTCGAGGTCGGGGTTCATCGCGAGGAGGAGCTCGAACACCCGGAGCGCCTCGGCCGCGGCGCCGCGCCGCAGGAGGAGGAAACCCGCCCGGAAGGTGTCGTCCCGGAGCGCGTCGGTCGGCGCCGCGCCGCGGGCCCGCTCGAAGTCGACCCGCAGCCGGTGCGCCTCCGCGCCGCACGCGAGGTCGCCGTCGGAGAATCGTGCGTCGCCGAGGGTCCGATGGAGCGCCGAGACCGTCGGCACCAGCGAGTCGTCGAGCTCGGCGGTCGCGGCGCGTTCGAGGGCGCTCCTCGCCAGCGCCCGGGCCGCGCCCGTCCGGCCGGCGTCGAGGTGCAGACGAGCCCGGGCCGCCTCGACCGGCAGCGCGAACGGGAGCGGCAGCCGCGCCTCCTCGGCGATCCGTGCCGCCGCGACGAGCGCCGGGAGCGCCGCGTCGGGATCGCCCGCCCGGGCACGGAGGAGGCCGACCATCGTCGTGGTGAGGCAGCGGGTTCGCGGGAAGGCGTCCGGGTCGGCGAGGCGGTCGAGGAACGCGCCCGCCTCGACCGCCGCGTCGAGCGCGCCCGCCGGGTCGGACCGCGCCGAGCGGACGTTCGCGAGCGTCCCGAGGAGCTGCGCCGTCGTGCCGGCCGCGCCGCCGCCCCTCCGTCGCTCCGTCTCGAGCGCCTCGGTCGCGATCCGTTCGGCGGCGTCGAGGTCGCCGGAGACGACGTGGTAGGTCGCGACCCGAGAGAGGATCTCCGTCCGGAGGTCCGGCGCGTCCTCGAGCCGTTCCGCGGCGAGGCGGCGGAGCGACTCGACCACCTCGGCGAGCGGCCGGGACCGGTCGGTCGGGATCGAGTCTCCGCGGAGGAAGACCGCGTCGAGGTAGGCGTCCTGGACGTTCCGGGTCCGACGCTCGTGCTCGCGCGCCTCCGCGAGCGCGGCCTCGAGCCCGTCGCGGGCCCGCTCCGCCTCCCGCTTCTCTCGCCGCGCGTCGACGGCCGCGGCCTCCGCGGCGCGTCGGGCGTCGTCCGCGCGGTCGCGCTCGGCCGCGACCGTCCGCGCCATGGTGGCCGTCACGGCGAGCCCGCTGACGAGGAGGAGCGCCAGCGCGACGAGCAGCGCGGCGACGGCGCGATTCCGGCGGACCCACTTCCCGAGCACGTACAGCGCGCTCGGCGGCACCGCGAGCACGGGGCGGCCGTCGAGGTGGCGGCGGACGTCCTCGGCGAGCGCGTCGACCGTCGGGTACCGCGCCTCCGGCTCGCGCGCCATGGCGGTCGTCACGATCGTGTCGAGCTCGCGGGAGATCCTCCCGCCGCGCCGCGAAGGAGGCCGAGGCGCGGCGTTCTCCTTGTCGAAGGCGACGCCGTGGATCGAGTCGCGCTCGAACGGGAGCCGTCCCGTGAGCATCTCGTACAGCAGGACGCCGAGGGAGTAGACGTCGCCGCGCGCGTCGATCGGCGCGGCGCCGAGCGTGAACGACTCGGGAGGCGCGTACGCCGGCGTGCCGACGAAACCGATCGTCCGCGAGGCGTCGTCCGGTCCGCCGGCGGAGACGCTCCGGGCGAGCCCGAAGTCGAGGACGCGGCAACGGTCCTCGGCGTCGACCAGCACGTTCTCCGGCTTCAGGTCGCGGTGGATCACGCCGCGGCCGTGCGCGTGCGCCACCGCGTCGCAGAGCGTCAGGAACGTCCGCAGCCGCCGTTCGACCGGCGTCCCGTCTCCGAGCGCCGCGGACCAGGTCGCGAGGTCGAGGCCGTCGACCCACTCCATGGCGAGGAGCGGGACCCCGTCGATCACCTCGACGCCGTACATCGTCACGATCCCCGGATGGTCGAGCTGGCCGACGAGGTCGACCTCGCGCTCGAATCGGTGACGCTCGCGCGTCGACGACAGCGCCCCCGCGGCGAGTCGCTTCAGCGCGACGTCGCGACCCGTGTTCGGCTGGCGGGCGCGGAGCACGAGGCCCTGACCGCCGGTCCGGACCTCCTCGACGATCTCGTACGCGCCGAGGACCGCCCCTCGCGGGCGCTCCGCCTCCCTCGCGACTTCGAGCCAGTCGTCGGCCTCGCCGTCGAACGGCGCGAGCGGATCGGCGCCGCGGCGCGGGCCGGCCCCCGGCGCGTCCCCGTCGTCAGGCGGACGGCTCACGGAACTCCTCGTCCCGAAGCTGCTGCTCGACCAGCGCGCGGAGGCGGTCCCGGACCCGCCGCTTGAACTTCGAGACCGCGTGCAGGGTCGAGCCGTGGTCCCGCGCGATGTCGCCGAGCGCCGCGCCGCCGAGGAGCGCGTCGAGCAGGACCGCGCGGTCGTCCTCGAGGTCGGCGCGGAGGCGTCGCATCGCCATCCGATAGTGGTGGAGCATCCATTCGTGTTCCCACGCGTCGACGTCGTCCTCGACGGCGGCGTCGCGCAGGTCGTCCCCCGCCTCGGTGAGCCGGGCCAGCGGGCGTCCTCGCACGAGGTGTCGTCCGACGGCGTTCCGGACGGCGACCCCCAGGTAATCGCGGAACCGGCCTCGCGAGGGGTCGTAGCGGAAGCGGGGGAGGCGCTCGGCGAGGGCGAGCATGACGCGCTGGCGGACGTCCTCCGCGTCGGCCCACTGCAGGCCTCGTCGGCGCGCGTAGCCGAGGATCAGCCCCCGGTACTGCGCGTCGAACGTCCTCCAGGCCGCGTCGTCGTCCGGGTCCTTCAGACGCTCGAGGAGCGTGCGTCGCGTGCGGCGGTCCGCCATGGTGGCGGACGATTCTACTCCGCGCGGGCTCCGGGCAGGGGAGCGGGGCGGGGGGAAGAGAATTCGAGAATCCGCGACGAGTCGAACGGCGTGGCGGCTACCGACTCGTGGCGACCGGAGATCCGCTCCGGGCGCATCCGTTCGGAAGGAGACGCCATGTCGACCCGCCTCCCCCTCCTCCTCGCGATGCTCGTCTCCGGCGCGTCCGCGCAGACGTTGGTGAAGGACATCAACGGGACGCCTCCCGCCGGCGCCGAGACGACCGGCTCGGAGCCGAACGGCTACGTCGTGGCCGGATCGGACCTCTACTTCGCGGCGACGACGCCGGCTCGAGGTCGCGAACTCTGGGTCACCGACGGGACGGCGGCCGGCACGCGCCTCTGCCGGGACGTCCACCCGGGCGAGGGCTCCGGCGGGGCGTACGCGATCACTCCCGCGCCGGGCGGGGGAGTGCTGTTCCGCGCCATCGCGCCGGGCCTGGGGGACGAGCTGTGGCGGTCGGACGGGACGCCGGCGGGGACGACGCTGGTCAAGGACGTCCGACCGGGGGAGGAGGGTTCGGGGCTGGGACCGATGGTGGCGATGGGCGGCCTCGTCTACTTCCTCGCCGACGACGGCGTCCACGGAGTCGAACTCTGGCGGACCGACGGGACGCCGTCCGGGACGACGATGGTCGGCGAGTCCGTCGCCGGACCCGGGCCGACCGCGGCCGCGGCCGATCTCGTGCGGCTCGGGGCCGCGGACCTGGTCTGGGGCGCGCGGGACACGTCGGCGGCGCTCGACTGGACGCTCTTCCGGAGCGACGGAACGGCGGCCGGGACCGGGCCGATCGCCGCCCTCGGGAACCCGGTCGCCCCGGTCGGGCCGGCCGAGATGACCCCGGTCGGTTCGCGCGTGGTCTTCCGGTTCCGGGAGGCCGCCACCGGCGAGGAGCCGTGGGTGACGGACGGGACCGCCGCGGGGACGCTTCGTCTCGCGGACCTCTGGACCGGAGTGAGCAGCTCGTTCCCGGGCGACTTCACGGCGGTCGGCGGGCTCTGCTACTTCGAGGCGTCGATGTCGGGCGTCGGTCGGGAGCTGATCGTGACGGACGGGACCGTCGCCGGAACCCAGCTCGTCGCCGACATCCGGCCGGGGAGCGCGAGCTCGAGCCCCGATCCGCTCGGCGCGGTCGGGAGCACGCTGCTCTTCAGCGCGGAGACCGCGGTGAGCGGCCGCGAGCTCTGGCGGACCGACGGGACGGCGGCCGGGACGTGGATGGTGCGCGAGATCGTCGCGGGGAGCGCCGGCTCGTTCCCGCCGCTCTCCGACGCCGGCGGGGCGACGCTCGGGGGCGCGCTCTACTTCAGCGCGGAGACGCCGTCGCTCGGAGCGGAGGTCTGGCGGAGCGACGGTACGGCGGCGGGGACGGTGCCGGTGGCGGACGTCGACGTCGGGACCTCGTCGTCGAACCCGTGGGCCTGGGTGACGTACGGCGGGGCCGTCTGCTTCACGGCGTCCGACGGCGCGCACGGGCGGGAGCCGTGGCGTACGGACGGGACGAGCGGCGGGACCTCGCTGATCGCGGACGTCGCGACGCCGCCCGCGAGCTCCTCCGACCCCGTCCTGATCGGACGCGTCGGCGATCGCGCCGTCTTCCTCGCCGACGACGGCACGGTCGGCCGCGAGCTGTGGGTGACCGACGGGACGGCGGCGGGGACGCAGCTGCTCCTCGACCTGGTCACGGGGCCGGACGGGCTGGAGGAGGGGCCGTTCGTGCAGATGGACGGGCGGATCTTCGTGGCGCTCGACACGCCGACGTACGGTCGCGAGCCGTGGGTGACCGACGGGACCGCGCTCGGGACGCGTCTCCTCGCCGACGTGCGGGCGGGCGTCCAGGACGGACTGATCGGCCCGCACGCGGCGGCGCTCGGCGACGAGGTCTACTTCTCCGGGCTGCATCCCTCGGTCGGGATGGAGGTGTTCGTGACCGACGGCACGCCGGCCGGAACGGCGCTCGCCGTCGACGTCACCCCGGGGCCGGCCGGCTCGATGGCCGACCAGTACGTCGCCTGGAACGGACGGCTCCTGTTCCGCGCGCTCGGACCGACGAACTTCTCGGCCCTCTTCGCGAGCGACGGGACGCCGGCGGGGACGACGCCGATCGGGCCGAACACGCCGCCCGAGCTGGTGAGCGTGCACGGGACGCCGCAGGTCGCGGAGTTCGGCGGGAGGCTCTACTTCCCGGGCTACGACAACGCGACGGGGCTCGGCTGGGAGGCGTGGCGGACGGACGGAACGGTGGCGGGGACGACGATGCTCGCGGACCTCGTCCCGGGCTCCGGTTCCTCGGGGGCCGGCGACTTCGTGGTCGTCGGCGGGAAGCTCCTCTTCCGGGCGCGCGATGGCGCGACGGCGAGCCCGTACCAGCTCTTCGCGAGCGACGGGACGGCGTCGGGGACGGCGCGGCTGAAGACGGTGGCCCTCGCGGGGGCGGGGATCGAACCGGGCATCGCGCGGCTCGACGAGGCGCGCGCGGTCTTCCTGGTGCACGAGGGCGGTGACCGGCGGGTCTGGGCGACGGACGGGACCGCGGCCGGGACGTTCCCCGTCACACCGGCGCTCGCGATCGAGAAGTTCGCGTACGACCGGGTCTTCGAGAAGGTCGGGTCCGCGCCGGTCGCGCTGTTCCGCGTCGACGACCCCGCGTACGGCGACGAGCTCTGGGTGACCGACGGGACGATCGCCGGGACCGGGATGGCGGCGGACGTCGCGCCGGACGGGCTCGATGCCGCGCCCGGGTCGCTCCTGCGGCTCGGCTCGAAGGTCGTCTTCGCCGCCGACGACGGGGTGCACGGGCGGGAGCTGCACGCGCTCGACCTGGCGCTCTACGGCGATCACGCGGTCGAGGTGTACGGAGCGGCGTGCGCGGGGACGGGGGGCGTCGAGCCGGCGATCTCCTCCGTCGGCGAGCCGGTGTTCGCGTCGCCGTTCGCGGTGACGCTGGAGGACGCGCTCCCGAACGCGGCGGCGGGGATCCTGCTCGGGGACGGCCGGCTCGCGCTGTCGGCGTTCGGCTGCGCGCTCCTCGTCCAGCCGGCGTGGTTCCTCCCCGCGGCGACCGACGCGGCGGGCGGCGCGAGCCTGGACGTCCCCGTGACCACGGCGCTGATCGGCGTCCGGCTGAACTTCCAGTGGGCCGTCGCCGACCCCGGGGGCGCGGCGCTCGGCACCTGGTCGGCCAGCGACGGGTTGGAGGTCGTGTTCGGCCCGTGACGACGGGAGGCCGGATCGCGCGTGAATCCACGGCGCGACTCGGCCAGGATGGAGGCATGAGGAAGCGGAGCGTCGGCGGAGCGTGGGTCGTCGGGTTGGGGGGCGCGGCGGTCGCCGCCACGATGTTCGTCGGTCCGCCGGCGCCGCCGGGAGAGGTCGCCGTCGCGTCGGCGTCCTCGGAGCGCGTCGCGCCGGCGGCGGCCGGAGTCCCGCCCCGGCTGCTCGTCGTGCCGCGCCGCCTCCTCGCCGGCGCTCCTCGCGAGGAGGTCTCGGTCGAGGTCGCGCCCGACCCGGGACGCATCGACGAGTGGGTCGCGAACCTCGCGGACGACGCGATCCGGTGGAACGCGCTCGACTCGTTCCGCCGCCTCGCGGCCGCCGGGCCGCTCGCCCGGAGACCGCTCGAGCGGGCGCTCGACTCGACCGACCTGCAGCAGCGGCAGCTCGCGGCCTCGCTCCTGCGCGACCTCTCGGGCCCGCCGAGCGACCGACTGCTCGAGGTGACGGTCGAGGGTCTCGCCGACGATGCGCTGCCGAACGGGCGCCACGACGGGAGATCGCACTGGACCGGAGTGAGGAACGCGCAGGAGGGGGTCCTCTTCCTGCGGCGCCACCTCGACCGCGCGCGCCCCCTGCTCGTACGGGCGGTGCATGCGGCCGACGAGCAGCAGGCGTTCTGTTCCGCGCTCCTGCTGGCGTACGCCGGGGAGCATCGGCAGGCGAAGGTCTACGAGATCCTGATCTCCCGCCTCGCGGACAACGACGTGACGGGCGACGCCCTGGCGGCGTCGAACGCGCTCTACCGCCTCGGTCGCCCGGCGCTCGATCCGATCGTCACCGCGCTCTCCGGCGCGCGCGGACAGGAGCGAGACTTCCTCGAGCAGCTCGTCGAGGACCTGACCGATCCGCCGCGATCCCGCGAGGAGCTCCGCCGCCGCAGCCGCCTGCGCGGGGCCTCCGAGCTCTACCACGACCCGGTGATCGAGTACCGCCTCGGCCGACCGTGGCCGGAGTTCTGACGCGGCACGTCAGCCCGTCCCCTCGATCGTCACCGTGCCGCAGGCGGGGCAGTACGTGCCGCTGGCCCCCGCGCCCTGACGGAGGAGCGGGATCGGCGGCCCGTCGGCGCGGACGAGACGGAGGACCGACCAGGAGAGGCCGACCAGCAGGAAGGAGAGAAGGCTCGACCCCAGGGCGACCCAGCCGGGGATCGTCGCCTCGCCGCACCGGACGCAGGCCCCCTCCTCCACGAACGGGCGTCCCGGGCCGGCGGACGCCTCTCGTTCCCGAAGGACCTCCGCCGCGACCTCGATCGCCCGCTCCGTCCAGACCGCGAGGTTCCGCCCGTGGACGATCGCGCGGAGTTCGGGGAGGCGCAGTCGCTCCATGTGCGATCGGATCGAACTCTCTGTCCGTGTCGTCGTCATGGTCGTGCTCTCCGTCGGCGGCCGGGGTGCATACGCGCGGCGACCGCCGTCATTCGTCCCGGAGGGGCGGGGCCGGGCCGGCTCCGTTCGCGAGGGGCGCGACCGGAGGATACGGTACCGTCTCGGGCGGCCGGGGCCGGTGAACGCGTGACCCTGCGCGTCGACGAGGATAGAGCGCGGCGGAGGTCGATCCGATGCGTCCCGCCCTGCTCGTCTGCCTCGCTCTCGCTCTCTCCGTCGCCGCGCTGTTCATGATGCTCCGGGAGAGCCCGCAGGCGGCGACGATGCGTCCCCCTCGTTCCGGCCCCGCGTCGCCCGAGCCGGCCGCTCCGCCGCCCGTCGTGCGCGAGCGACCCGGTCGCGGCGTGGACGTGGCCGGCGAGGCGGCGGAGCGCGGCGTCGAGACCGCCGCGTACGTCGTCCCGGACGGGCCCGCGGCCGTGGTCGGTCGGATCGTCGACGACGAGGGGGCGCCGCTCGACGGGGTCGACGTGACGCTCGAACGGGTCCGCGAGAGAAAGGTCTGGCTGCACGAGGACGTCGCGGAGACGGAGTCGGACGAGGACGGGAGATTCCGGATCGAAGGGGTCGATCGCGTCGACCGCCACCGGATCCGGGCGCGCGCGGACGGGCGGTCGGGCGTGCGGACGAGCCCGTTCGAGGTCGGAACCGCGGATCCGCACGACGTGGGCGATCTCGTCCTCGCCGCCGGAGCGATCGTCGAAGGGAGGGTCGTCGACCCGGCCGGCTTCCCGGTCGAAGGGGCCCGCCTCTTCGTCCGGCACGCGCACGACGCGACGACGGACGCCGACGGATCGTTTCGCCTCGCCGGCCTCCGCCCGGGGTACGTCGAGGTGACGGTCGAGGCGGACGGGTTCGTCTCGAGCCACCACCCGGCCGGCTCCCCCGACCCGCGGTACGCCAGGCTCGCGGAGGCGATCGACTCGGGCGAGGTGCGGCGGGTCGAGTTCGTGCTCGCGCGACCGCGCTCGATCCGCGGCCGCGTCACCGACGAGCGGCTCCGTCCGCTGCGCGAGCGGTTCCGGGTCTCCGCGCACGCGGCGGGGGATCGACGCCGGAGCTTCGCGGACGTGCTCGTCGCGGCCGACGGATCGTACGAACTCGCCGGCCTCGACCCGGACCAGCGGTTCGACGTCACCGTGATCGGGAGTTCGCGACGGACGCGCGTGCGGGTCGGCGTGCTCCCCGGCTCGGACGGCGTCGACTTCTTCCTTCCGCCGCGTCCGAAGGTGACGGTCCGGATCGTCGACCGCGGCGAACGGCCCCCCGAGGGGCTGCGCGTCACGCTCTTCCGGGGGACGGAGACGGCGGGCGACGCGATGATCCCGTTCGACGAGCCGGCACCGGAGCGGGTCGAGATCGCCTACGACTTCGTCGGCGAGGCCTGGATCCAGGCCGCCGCGAACGGGCGCCCGGTCTGGAGATCTCCGCCGTTCGGGCTCGACGGGACGAACGACCACGGACCGGTCGTCGCCGTGCTCGAGCCGGCGCCCCGGCCGACGCCGACGCTCGAGGGGGTCGTGGTCGACGCGACGACCCGGGCGCCGGTCGTCGGAGTGAAGGTGATGCTCCGGAGCCGCTGGCAGGGGTGGCGGCGGACCTTCTCGGTGGTGCACGGGGTGTTCGTCGCCGGAGAGGCGTTCGGAGGACGCGGCGGGACCGAGGAGTCGACGCGGACCGACGAGGACGGGCGGTTCGTGCTCCACGGCGACACGCGGCGCGGCTCCTCGATCTGGGTGGCCGACTTCCGGTGGGCGTCGGCGCGCGTCCCGATCGAGAGGGATCGACACGATCTGGTGATGGAGGTGGAGCGGACGGGGGGCGTGGCGGGGCTCGTCGTCGACGCGGGGACCGGCGCGGGTCCGTACGCGGGGATTCCGGTCGTGGCGTTCCGGGACGACGGGCGGTTCGCGACCGCGCGGACGTCCGCGGACGGGAGCTTCCGGATGGTCGGCCTCGCGCCCGGACCGTGGTCGGTCGCGGTCGGAAACATCTACGCCGAGCCGATCCGGTCGTGCCTCCTCGACGACGACTCCGCTCGGGAGCGCGCGGCGCATGCGGCGCGAGTCGAGGTCGTCTCGGGGCGGTTCGCGAGCGTCTCGCTCGACGCCCGGCGGCTGGGCGGCGCGCTCCATGGGAGGGTCACGATCGACGGCGTGCCGCGGTCGAGCCACCTCGTGCGGCTCGTCTACGAAGCGGGCGGCCGGTCGGAGCTGCGCACCCACGAGGCGTGGACCGGCCCCTCGGGAGACTACGGATTCGCGGGGCTCGAGGGCGGCGCGTACCGCCTGCGCCTCCTCTCGCCGACGCGGCACCACGTCCTCGCGGAGTCCGCGGTGAGGCTCTCGTCGGGCGGCGTCGTGGCGCGCGATCTCGACGTCGTGACCGCAGCGGTCGACGTGGTCGTGGTCGACGGTGACGGTCCGCTCGATGCGGCGCGAGTGCGGTTGGGGCGCGCCCGCGGCGCATCGGACCGGCCGGAGTGGCTGTCGACCGGCACCACCTCCGTCGACGGTCGGACGCGGTTCGAGGGGTTGGCGGGCGGCGCCTACCTCCTGCGGACGGAACGGCGCGGTGTCGAAACGCGCGCGGAGGTGGTCGCGACCGCCGGCGCCGCGCGCGAGGTGGTGATGAGGGTCGAGTAGGCCCGCGGCGGCCGTGGTCGCCGGGTCACTCGCCGAGACGCCCGCGGAGCCCCGGATGGTCCGGCGCGAGTCGCGTCGCCCGGAAGACCGCGTGCTTCGGCGCGTTCCCGCCCGGACCGCCGTCCTTCACCTCGCCGCCGAACGGGTTCAGGAACTCCCACACGATCTCGCCGGACCGGGTCACCTCGAAGAACCGGCCGTCGTCCCCCTCGCAGATCAGGGTGTTCCCGTTCGGGAGACGCTGCGCGCCGGAGATGAAGCCGGAGTAGAACCGGTCGCGGTCCTCGTACGTCCAGGCCGGGGCGTCGGGGCCGAACGGGGCGCCGTCCTCGCGGAGGAAGCCGGTCTCCGGGTCGAACGGGAGGACGTACTCCTCGACGGTCGAACGGTCGCCGCCCGGGCGGCCGCCGCCGTTGTTGAAGACGAGCAGGCGGAGCTCGCCCGGAGGAGCGCCGTCGGCCTCGGTCAGCCATTCGGGGTCGTGCTGGTAGAAGAAGCGACGGTCGTCGTCGGTCCCCGCGCCGTACAGCCGAGGGTTTCCGAAGCGCCACAGGAGGTCGCCCCCCTTCCCCCAGCGGCCGCCGGTCGACCCCCGCGCCTCCTCGGTCGTCGTCGAGCGGTCGATCACCCAGACCTCGTTCATGCGCGGCGAGCTGAGGGCGAGGAGGTCGAGCGTCGGGTGCAGCGCGACCGAGTTCAGATGGAGCCAGTCGGGGCGGCGCTTCCGTTCGGCCGCGCGCTTCCGCTCCTCCTTCGTGAGCCGCTTCTTCTTCGAGCCGCCGGTGTAGCCGAGCGCCTCCATCTCCGCCTCGAGCTCCTCCAGCCGTTCGCGCTCGGCGTCGGTCATCGGCGGCCGCTCGCGGTGGTCGCCGTTGACGTCGATGCGGCCGGGGTGGTCGGGGATCGCGCCGAAGTTCGGCTTCGACGGGTCGCGGTCCTGCACCAGGTGGTCCCAGGCGTGCCACTCCCAGACGACCTTCCCGCCCTTCGGCGGCGTCGGCTCGACCTCGAGGACGTGGCACGGCCAGAGCCCCTCGTCGCCGACCGCGTCCTCGTCCCGGCCGGCGGCGATCGCCTCGGCGCGCGACTTCGCCTCCCAGGCGATCAGGAGGACGTTGCCGTTCTCGAGCGGGTGGAGGTCGTGGTGCTGCGTCGCCTCGGCGCCGTGGAGTTCGTAGTGCCAGACGAGCTCGCCGTCCCAGGAGAACTCCTGCACGTGCCCGCCGATGCCGCCGCCGCGGAAGACCGGGTTGTCGTCCTCGCGGGCGCTCCGGAGGAGGTGGCCGCTCGGGAGGAGGTAGTGCGCCTCGCCGGGAGGGCGCCCGGTCTCCCAGGTGTGGACGACCTCGCCGTCCATGTCGACCAGGTGGACCTTCGTCGAACTGAGGGGCCCGAAGAGCGTGTAGCCGTCGAACGCCGCGGGGGTTCGGAGCCGGAGACCGCGCGGCGCGTCGGCCGCCGACTCGTCGCCGCCGTGCTCGTCCGCGGCCCCGGCGAGGTCGCTCGGGATCCCGGGGAGGTTGCGCGGGACGCGCTGGGCCCGGAAGAGGGCGAGGGGCGGCGCGTGGCCGCCGCGGCCGGGGTCGTTCACGTCCCCGCCGAGTTCGTGGCGGAAGTCCCAGACGACGTCGCCGGCGCGCGTGACCTCGAAGACGCGCCCCTCGGCTCCCTCGCAGATCAGGGTGTTGCCGTTCGGCAGGCGTTCGGCGCCGGAGATGAACCCGGAGTAGAACTCGGGAGGGTCCCGGTACGTCCAGGTCGGGCGCGCCGGTCCGAACGGAACGCCGGGCGCCGGGGCCTCGAAGCCCGTCTCGGCGTCGAACGGCAGGACGAGCTCCTCGACCGTGGAGTGGTCGCCGACCTTCCGGCCGCCGCCGTTGTTGAAGACGAGGAGGCGCGGCGCGTCCGCCCCGTCGTCGGCGCCGGCCGACAGCCAGCGCGGGTCGTGCTGGAAGAAGAGGCGGCGGTCGTCGTCCGTGCCGGCCCCGTGGACGCGCGGGTTCCCCCAGCGCCAGAGGAGTTCGCCGCCGCGCCCGCGGCGACCGCCGGTCGAGCCGCGCGCCTCCGCGGTGGTCGTCGAGTGGTCGATGACCCAGAGTTCGTTCAGGCGGGGCGTGCTGAGGACGATCAGGTCGAGCGCCGGGTGGTACGCGACGGCGTTCGTGTGGAGCCAGTCGGGGTCGCGCTTCCGCTCCGCCGCGCGCTGCCGCTCCTCCTTCGTCGGACGCTCCTTCTTCGCGCCGCCGGTGTAGCCGAGCGCCTCCATCTCCGCCTCGAGCCGCTCCAGGCGTTCGCGCTCCGCGTCCGTCAGCGCGGGCCGGTCGCGGTGGTCGCCGTTGACGTCGATGCGGCCGGCGGACTCGGGGATCGATCCGAAGCCCGGCTTCCGCGGGTCGCGGTCCTGCACGAGGTGGTCCCACGAGCGCCACTCCCAGACGACGCGGCCGCCGCGGGGCCGGGTCGGCTCGATCTCCAGGACGACGTCGGTCCAGAACCCCTCGTCGCCGACCGCGTCCTCGTCGCGGCCGCGGGCGACCGCCTCCTCGCGCGAGTGGTGCTCCCAGGCGATCAACAGGAGGTTGCCGTTCGGGAGGAGCTCGAGGTCGTGGTGGGCCTGTCGGTCCGCGCCGTGAAGCTCGTACGACCAGAGGACGTCGCCGTTCCACGCCAGCTCGCGGACGTGCCCGCCGAGGCCGCCGCCGTGGAAGATCGGGGTGTCGTCCTCCCGGCCGCAGCGGAGGAGGGTTCCGTGAGGCGTCAGCTCGGTCGCGCCGCCCGGGGCGAGGCCGGTCTCCCACGTGTGGACCACCTCGCCGTCCATGTCGACGAGATGCACCTTCGTGGAGTCGAGCGGCGCGATCACCGTGAAGCCGTCCGAGGCGGCGGGTTCGCGGACGAGGAGGCCGCGCGGCGCGTCGGAGGGGGCGTCGGTCTCGAGAGCGGCGAGGAGGGTCAGGAAGGCGAGGATCATGCCGCGCATTCTACGGGTCGCGCGGCGCGCGAGCCCGCGGCGCGGATCAGCGACCTCGGAGGATCTCGACGTCCCCGCCGACGAGCGAGAGGTCGAGGGTCACCTCGAGCGGCGCCAGGAGGTCCGCCTCGGTCAGCGCGGCGGCCGGGGTCCCGTCGGCGGCGCGGGTCACCTCCAGCCACGGGACCCGGAGGGCGGGCCAGTCCGCGAACGCCGCGAGCGGGACCCGCAGGGGCGCGCGCACGGGACGGAGCCGGACCGTGCCCCGCCGGCGGTCGACGACGAGGCCGGCCGCCGCGTCGACGAGCTCGAACACCGCCGCTCCGCGGGGGGAGTACGCGCGCTCGGGGTCGTACGCCGAGTCGCAGAACCCGCCCCGGTCGGGGAGGTCGCGGGCGCGCGCGCGCCACGACTGCAGCGCCGCGTACCGGTCGGCGCGGTCGAGCACGTCCTCGCCGAGGCGGCACTGGACGGCGTCCCGGAGGAGATCGAGCGACACCCGGCCGCGGACCTCGCGGTCCGAGTACGCCGATCCGAACCGCCGCATCGACCGGGCGGTCCCGACCCGGAGGTCGCTCCGGAGGCGCGTCGGGTCGAACGGCAGGTCGAGGCCGGTCCGCAGGGCGGTCAGGAGACCGACCGCCGCGTGCGGCGACGTGCTCTCCCGGGCGGCGGCGAGCTCGACGGCCGGGTCGCCGCGCAGGTCGACCGCCGGCCGGCGCGGACGCGGATCGATCAGCGGCGCGTCGTCCCGGTCGAGGATCGGGGCGTAGTGGTCCCCGCGCCACGCCTCGCGCTCGAGGGTCGCGGCGAGCGTCGCCGCCGCCGCCGCGGCCCGCGCCGCCGTCGCCTCGTCGCCGGTGAGGCGTGCCATCTCCGCGCCGGCGACGAGGGCCGCCGCGGTCCGCATCGCCGCCGCCGTCCGCGCCCGCGCGTATTGCAGCGCCGGGGAGGCGTCGAGCAGCGGACCGGCCGTCCCGCGGTCCGGCACGCCGTCGCCGTCGGTGTCGGCCGCGAGGAGCGCCTCCAGCCGTCCCCGCAGGAACGCCGCCCGGTCGCGCACCGCGCGGTCGTCGCCGGTTCGTGCCCAGCGGTCGTGAGCGGTCAGGAGCGCGTCGGCGTTCGCCTCGACCGGGTGGTCGTGCGAGGCGCCGCGGTCGCCGAACCGGGTCCCGACGTGCGTCTCGATCCCGAGGTCGGCGGCGAGGACGTCGTCGCGGACGGCGCGCGGCCAGACGTCGAGGCGGTCGTCGAGGAGGTGGGGCGCGAACCAGGAGAAGAACGGCGCGACGAACGCCTCGGCGTCGACCGGCGAGTGCGTCCGACGCGCGCCGTCGAGGTACGTCGTGGCGATCCTCCCGTCCGGACCGACCGTGCGGTACGTCTGGGCGAGCACCGACGAGAAGGCGTCGACCATCAGCGAGCGGATCCCCGCCGGGAGGCCCGCGTCGGCCGCGAGCGAGTCGACGACGCGCGACGCCGCGAGCGCGCGGTCGACGTTCGTCGCGGCGTCCCGGGCGAGCGCGTCGATCGAGGCGAAGCGGGCGGCGTAGCTCAGGCGGTGGAGTTCGCCCTCGACCGACAGGACGGGGTCGCCGACGTACAGGACGTAGAGGAGGTCGACCTCCGCCGGCGCGCCGGCCGACAGGTCGATCGGCGTCGAGATCCACGCGCCGTACTTCCCGACCCGGAGGTGGGTCCCCTGGACGCCGGCGCCGTCGCCGCCCGGGCGACCGACGAACAGCCCGCGGGAGGTCCGCCACGAATCGTACGTCCGCTCCATGACGATGCCGCGGAAGTCCGGCGCCGACGGCGTGACCTTGCGACCGGTCCCTTCGTAGACCGGCAGGAAGACCGCGGCCCGCACCTCGTCGGGCGCCTTCCCCTCGACGGCGTCGACGCGGAACCGGAGGTGGAAGAACGGCAGCGCCGAGAGCTCCGGGTCGCCGGGGTGGAACGGCGCGGTGAAGGTGACGGCGCCCCGGAGTCCGCCCGTCCGGACGTGGTAGGTGACCGACGTGAGCGTCCGTTCCTGGCGCACCTCGTCGAACTCGACGGTCTCCGCGCTCGGCTGGTTGAACGGGAGCGCGACCTTCTTCCCGTCGACGACGAACCCGATCAGCGTCGGGCGCTCCTCCTCGAACCCCTTCCCGAGCGGCGACGTCTCGATCGATCGCCACTGGGGTCGGAGGTCGAGGTGCGCGCGCCCGCCGAGGCCGGCGAGCAGGACCTCGCCCAGCGGATCCTCCTCGCCGGGGCCCGGGAGGTCGTCGTCGCCGCCGCAGTCGACGAACCGGGTCGCCGCCTCCCCCTCGAGCGAGATCCAGGAGAGCGCCGCCCGGTGCGTCCGGGCGAACAGCTCGATCCTCAGGCCGGCGTCGGCCGCCTCGACGTCGAACGCCCGCCGGACGAACGACGGCGCGCGCCCGGTCTCCTCGAACAGGTCGAGCGACGCGATCACCGGCGCGCCGTTCACGAGGACCGCGAAGTTCCGGCGCCCCGCTCGCGCGACGCTCAGCTCGGAGAGGCCGAGCTCGAGCCGGTAGGCGCCGGCCGGGACGTCGAGGAGGTAGCCGAACGCGCGCCCCTCGCGCGTCGTCGCCGCGGCGAGACCGGGCGCGCCGTCCATCCACGGGCCCGGGACGGTGGTCGCGAACGGGGCGGACGCGCCGAACCAGCCGTCGCTCGCGGAGGTCGGCGGCGCGGCGCCGAGGAGGGCGGCGGCGAGCAAGAGCGGTCGGAGGATCACGAGTCGAGGAAGCTCCCGGAGACGACCACGGCGAAGCCCGGCCGGGTCTGCCCGATGACGTTCTCCGGCGCGCCGATCAGCACCTCGCGGCGGCCGTCCCCGTCGAGGTCGCCGAGGAGGGCGGCGCTCGTGCCGAAGCGGTCGTTCACGGCCGGGCCGACCACGACCTTGAGGAGCCGCAGGTCCCGCCCGGAGTAGAGGAGGACGCGCCCCGGCCGGTCCGACTCGATCGTCTCGTGGACGCTGATGGCGTCGGGCGCGCCGACGAGCAGGTCGTCGTGGCCGTCGCCGTCGCGGTCGCCGACGTTCGTGACGCTCCAGCCGAACTGCTGCCCCTCGTACGCGCCGCGGAGATCGCCGCGCGTCGCGCCGTCGCGGCACGACACGACCCGGACGTACCCCGGGCCGGAGAAGTCGCCCATCCAGCCGCTCTCCGGCGCGCCGATCGCGAGGGCGACGTCGTCCCCGCCCGTCAGGACCGCGAGCGCGGCGCCGAGGTGGTCGCGCGCGCCGTCCCCGAGCCAGGTGTGCAGCTCGGCGCCGGTCCGTCCCGAGTAGACCGACGCGCGGCCGGCCTCGGCGTACGGGTCGGCCTCGGTCAGGGCGAACGGCTCGTCGCCGCCCGGGTCGTCCCAGGCCGGACCGTCGTGGATGTACATGAACGCGCCGCCGGCGTAGTCCGCGACCCCGTCGCCGTCGACGTCGCCCGTCTCGGCGACGGCGCAGCCGAGGTGGGCGTTGTGGCCGGGCCCGTGCGCCCGCGCCAGCAGCTCGAACGTCCGGCTGGAGAGGACGTCGATCCGTCCCTCGTTCTCGGCGCGCGCGTCCGCCTTCTCCACGCCGACGATCAGGTCGCGCGTCCCGTCCCCGTCGAGGTCCGCGATCGTGGCGAGCGCGTACCCGAAGCGATCGCCCCACCGGGCGCCGGGGAGCCGTCTCAGGAGGACGCCGGTCGCGCCGGAGAAGACGAACGCGCCGCCGGTGTTCTCGTCGATCGAGAACGGGTCCGGGTCGCCGCCGTCGTGCAGGTACGCGCCGACGACGATCTCGCGGACGCCGTCGCCGTCGAGGTCCTCGATCGAGGTCATGGCGGCGCCGAAGTGGTCGTCGGTGCCGTCGATGTCCTTGCTCCCCGACGCGGCCAGCGAGTGGAGCGTCCTGCCGGTCGCGCCGGAGTGGACCCGGACGTAGCCGGGCGGGGCGTGGGGGGCGGGGCGTTCGCCGAGGTTCTCGTTCTGGATCGCGCCGACCGCGAAGTCGTCGATCGCGTCGCCGTCGAGGTCGCCGACCCCGAGGACGGCCCAGCCGAACCAGTCGCCGGCCGCGTCGCCCCGCACCGTGAGGAGGACGGCCTCGGGCGGCAGCGGCACCTCCGCGACGTCGGAGGGCGAGGCCGGCGCGGCGCCGGCGAGCGCGATCGCGGCGGCGGCCGCGACGGCGCCGCCCCAACGGCTCACCATCGCGAGATGACGACCTTCCGGTCGGTGTAGAAGTCGAACGCCTCGCGGCCGTGCGCCTTGAGGTCGCCGAAGAACGAGCCCTTCGCGCCGCCGAAGCCGAAGAACGACATCGGGGCGGCAACGCCGATGTTGACGCCGGTCATGCTCGCCTCGACCTCGTACCGGAACTGGCGCGCCGCCTTGCCGCTGGTGGTGAAGATCGAGCTCGCGTTCGCCAGCGGGTGGTCGCGGGTCAGCTTCATCGCCTCGTCGAGCGTGTCGACCGGCATCAGGCAGAGGACGGGGCCGAAGATCTCGTCCTTGCCGATCGTCATGTCCGGCTTCACCTTGTCGAACAAGGTCGGGCCGAGGAAGTTCCCGTCCGGGTTCGCGTCGACGCCGCGTCCGTCGACGACGAGCTCGGCGCCCTCCTCGACCCCCTTCTCGATGTACCCGGTCACCTTCTGCAGGTGGGGCTTCGAGATCAGCGGGCCCATCGTCACGCCGTCGTCGTTGCCGTCGCCGACCCGGATCGCCTTCATGCGTTCGATCAGGCCCTCGCGCACGCGATCGGCCGAGGCGCCGACCGGGACCACGATCGACGCGGCGAGGCAGCGCTCGCCGGCGCAGCCGAACGCGCTCTCCGAGACCGCGTCGAGCGCCGCGTCCATGTCCGCGTCCGGCATCACGACGATGAAGTTCTTCGCGCCGCCGAGCGCCTGCACCCGCTTCCCGTGCGCGGCGGCGGTCTTGTAGACGTGCTCGGCGACCGGGCTCGAACCGACGAACGACACGCCGGCGACGTCCGGGTGGACGAGGAGCGCGTCGACGCACTCGCGGCCGCCCTGGATCAGGTTCAGGACGCCCGGCGGGAAGCCGCACCGGTCGATCAGCTCCCACATCAGCTTCTGCGAGAACGGCACCTGCTCGGACGGCTTGCACACGAAGGTGTTCCCGCACGCGACCGCGAACGGGAAGAACCACATCGGCACCATCGCCGGGAAGTTGAACGGGCAGATCGCCGCGAACACGCCGAGCGGCTGGCGGACCGACTCGCAGTCGATCCCGCCCGCGACGTCCTCCAGCACGCTCCCCATCAGGAGCGACGGCGCGCCGCACGCGACCTCGACCATCTGGATGCCGCGGCGCACCGACCCCCGCGACTCGTCGAGCGTCTTCCCGTTCTCGCGGGTGACGATCCGGGCGAGCTCCTCGGCGTGCTCCTCCAGCAGGAACTTCAGCTTGAAGAGGTGCTGCACGCGGTTCTCGACCGGGGTCCGCCGCCACGCGGGGAACGCCCGCGCCGCCGCGGTCACCGCCGCGTCGACCTCGTCCGGCCCGCAGAGCGGCGTCTCCCCGAGGATCTCGCCGGTGGCGGGGTTCCGCACGACGAACGTCTCGCCGGCGCGCGAGTCGACCCACTTCCCGTCGATGTAGTTCTGAAGTCGCTCGGCCATCGCTCGCACGCTCCGTCGGTTCGGGTCAGGCAGGCCGCTCATGCTATCCGCCCGCCCCGCGCCGCGGATCGGTTCACGGCAGCCGGATCCCCATCTCCCGGAGCTGCTCCTCCGCCCGAGGCGCCCACCCCTGGTTCGCGAGCGGGCTGGCCGGGCTCGGGTGCAGGACGACGCCGACGTCGAGGTCGTCCCCGAACACCTCCCGCGCGCGCTTCTGGGCGAACGCCCCGACCCCGATCAGCCGCTCCGGCCGGACGGCCGCCACGACGTCGCGGAGCGCCTCGTCGCACGCTTCGTAGAGGGGCTCCCGTTCCGCCGCCGGCAGCTTGTCGGGGGTGCGGTTCCGGCCGCTCTCCTCCATGAAGACGAGCGGGCAGTAGTTCCAGACGAAGAACCGCCGGAAGAACCGCGCCGGGGTCCCGAACCTCTCCCGCGCCCAGCCCCAGACCCGCTGCCCGCTCACCTCGCTCCGGGGGCAGGCGAACCCGAGGATCGGGCGCTTCGGATGCTCGACCTTCGGCCGGCCGATCCTCTCCTCGATGCCGAGCCAGTCTCGCACCGCGGCGACCTCGCCGAACGGCACGCCGGTCTGCGCCATCCCGAACGGCCCCGGGTTCATCCCGAGGAAGAGCGCCTCGACGCCTTCGCGGGCGTAACGCTCGAGGTACGCCTCGACGCTCCGGCGCGCGTAGACGAGCGGGTCGTAGACGAACTCGACCGGCGGCGCGAACGAGAGGCGGTCGACGCGGCGGGCGAGTCGGCGGACGATCGGGACGAGGGGCGGGGTCTTCGGGGGCTTCGACGGCATGAGGCGCGACCGTAGCAGGTCGGACGCCCGGCATCACCCCGCGCGTCGCCGGGCCGAAAGGCCGACCCTCAGCCCGAACCGTCACCGCCGCCGCTCCGTGACCCCGTACCCTGGACCCGCTACACCGGAAGGTCCAACCCCGTTCGGGGCCGGGCCGTATCGAAGGGCAACCCGGGCCGCCGCTCCGGCGGCCCCCGACGGAAGGAGGCTCGCATGAAGAAGTTCCTCGCCCTCGGCGCGATCGCGTTCGCGATGCTGTTCACGCCGGACGCCACGGCGTGCTGGGACAACACCGATCAGATCGTCAAGAAGATCAAGCAGCTCGACCTGACGACCGAGCAGCTGAAGGACGTCTTCCGCTACCAGAAGGCGCACAAGGACCTGATCACGCAGTGCCACCGCGACGGGCGGGGCTGCGGGGTCCACGAGCGGGCGGAGAAGGAGTTCGAGAAGAAGGCGTACGGAGTCCTGACCGACGAGCAGTTCGAGAAGGTGGCGAAGCGGAAGCGGACCGAGGTCGAGTCGCTCCGGTACGAGAACCACCGCCTCCAGAAGCAGAACGAGAAGCTGCAGCGCGAGCTCGAGAAGCTGAAGAAGGCGCAGGCCGAGAAGGCGGCCGAGAAGGAGGGCTGAGCCCCTGACCCTCGACCGACTCGAGAAGATCGGACCCGGGCCTCGTTCGCGCGGCTCGGGTCCGTCGCGTCTCGCGCTCGTCCTCCTCGTCCTGTGGGTGCCGCTGGTCGTGCCCGGCGTGGCGGGGGGCGGCGGCGCCGACGACGAGCCGCCGCGCGGACCGGCGACGACGACGACCCTCCTCGACGCGTGCGTCACGCTCGCGCGCGTCGATCACCCCGACCTCGACGAGGACGCCGTCCGGGGCGACGTCGATCGCCTGGCGGCGGCGTGGCGCGCCGCGGCGGCGGACGGCGGCGCGGCGGCGCGGGCGGACGCGTTCCGGACCGTCCTGTTCGAGGTCGGCCGGTTCCGCGCGGTCGACGAGCTCGACCGGGCGGCGACGCTGCACCTCGACTCGGTGTTGAGCGATCGGCGCGGTTACTGCCTCTCGCTCTCCGCCGTCGCGCTGGTGGTCGCCGAACGGGTCGGGGCGCCGCTCTTCGGAGTCGCCGTCCCGAACCACTTCTTCGTGCGGTACGACGACGGGGAGTTCCGTCGGAACCTGGAGCTGACGCGGGAGGGCGCGCAGCTCGACGAGGCCGACGTCGCGGCGCTGATCGGCGAGCTGGTCGACGACGACGCGATCTACGGTCGGAACCTCGGCGCGGCGGAGGTCGCCGCGATCCTGCTGCACAACCGCGGACACGTGGCGTTGGTCGAGGAGCGGTACGGGGCGGCCGAGCGCGATCTTCGGGCGGCGATCGCGGCGCTCCCCGGCCTCCCCGAGGCGCATCGGAACCTCGGCGTCCTCCTGGCCGAGACCGGGCGGCTCGAGGCGGCGGAGGCGGCGTTCGAGGAGGCGCTCCGTCTGCACCCCGGCGACGTCGACGCGCTGGTGAACCGCGCGTTGCTCGAGGACCGGCGCGGCGATCGCGCGGCCGCCGTCGGGTCGCTGAAGCTGGTGCGGGCGATCGCTCCCGGCCACGCGCGCGCCGGCGAACTCCTCGCCGAGTGGGTGGGGGAGGGGACCGTCGACCCCTCCGCGCTCCGTCCCGGCCTCCGGGCGACGTTCTTCCGGGGGACGCGGTTCGACGAGGCGGTCGCGACACGCGTCGATCGGGAACTCGACTTCGACTGGCAGAACGGGGCGCCCGCCCGCGGAGTGCCTCGCGATCGGTTCAGCGCCCGGTGGGAGGGGTACCTCCGCGCGCCGAAGGACGGGCTCTACACCCTCTTCGTGGTCGCGAACGACGGCGGCCGGGTCGTGATCGACGACCACGTCGTCGCCGAGAGCTGGCGCGACCTCGGCACCGACAATTGGTACGGCACCGCGGACGTCGAGCTCGACGCGGGCCTGCATCCGATCCGTGTCGAGCACTACGACCGCTCCGGCGGCGCGCGCCTCCTGCTGCGGATCGGCGTCGAAGGGGTCGAGAAGCCGCTCGATCAGCGCGCGATCTTCGTCCACGCCCCGGAGTGAGCCCGCGCCCGCGACCCGCGGCCACAAGTCTCGAATTCCGACGGGCGTCAGACCCCACGACGCGCAAGTAGTGGGGTCTGACCCCACCCCACGCACGTCTCGGGTCGGCTCGGATCCGCCGTCCGGGCCCGAATCTCGTGCGACGCCGCCGTCCCGGGGCTCTCCCATCGCCTCGGAGAGGAACGAACCGGCTCGCGTGATCCGGCGCTCCGCCGCGATTCGCGGCGGAAGCGTCACCGATCGGTACCGAATGAGTGGGGTGGGGTCAGACCCCACTACTTGCAAGTCGTGGGGTCTGACGCCGCCGGTTGGACGCCGTTGGGTGTGGCGTCGTCGGGGGGCGCCGGGGGTGCTCGGCTACGGGTCGGGCGGGAAGGCCTCGGCCGACCGCTCGCGGAGGTAGGCCGCCACGTCGGCGGGCCAGCGACCGATCCGCTCGTCGAAGGCGGTTCGATCGCCGGCGAAGAGGGCGCGCGTCGCCTCCTCGTACCCGGGCCGATCGCCGGCCAGGGCGGTGATGAAGTGGCACATCGCCTCCCGCGTTCGGCGGGCGGCGCCAAGCTCGGGATCGCGCCGCTGCGCCTCGTCGACGAGCCGCCGCAGCGCGGCGGAGATCCCCTTCGGCTGCGCCTCCAGCCACTCCCATTGCCGAGGCAGGAGCGTCACCTCCCGCGAGACGACTCCGAGGCGCGGCCGGCCGCGGCGGCGCGTCGGGGCGGGGGGGACGTGCCGCTCGAGGACCTCCTCCAGCGACCCGCGGAAGTCGAAGTCGACCTGCCGGCCGGTCCGATCGGAGAACGTCAGGAGGAGGGCGGAGGGGTCCGCGTCGACGAGGGGCTTCGTCGCGGCGAGCAGCTCGGGGAGGGTTCCCGCGGCGACTCGACGGTCGCCCACGAAGGCGGTGAAGGTCTCGGCGTCCATGGCCGAGAATTCAATCCGGGTAATAAACACCTGTCAAGATATCACCCGGATAAAAACCGGCGACCGCGGCTCGCCCGTGGTCGCCGATCTCAACTGCCGATCTCAACCGTCGCCGCAACCGTGGCAGTGGGCGTGCGTGCCGGCCTCCTGCGCCGGCAGGCCGTCCTGCATGTCGGTCCAGAAGAACTCGATCGGCCCCTCGTCCGAACCGGCCTCGCGCATCGTCCGGGCGTCGTACAGCACGCCGTTCAGCATCGTGGACCGGATCGACGTCGAGCTCCGGAGGTCTTCGAGCGGGTTCGCGTCGAGCACCAGGAGGTCGGCGAGCTTCCCCTCCTCCAACGAGCCGATGTCGCCGTCGAGCCCGACGTAGAACGCGCCGTCGAGCGTCGCCGCGCGGAGCGCCTCGTGGTTCGTGAGGCCGCCCTGCCCGAGCATCCAGAGCTCCCAGTGCGCGGCGAGTCCGGCGAGCTGTCCGTGCGCGCCGATCTGCGTCCTCCCGCCCGCGTCGACGATCGCCTTGCAGATGCCGGCGCTTCGGAGGTGGTTGTAGTCCTCGTCCGGCGCCTTCGTCCGCCGCCGCGCGCGCGGGTCGACCACGAACCGCGGCACGAACGTCATCAGCCGCTCGTCCTTCCAGACGTCGGTCCGGTCGTACCAGTAGTTCTCGCCCCAGATCCCGCCGTAGCCGACCACCAGCGTCGGCGTGTACCCGACCGGCGTCGGCCCCCAGAGCTGGGTCACGTCGGCGTAGATCCGCTCGACCGGCAGCGAGTGCTCGACCCCCGTGTGCCCGTCGACGACCATCGTCAGGTTGTGCATGAACGTCGATCCCCCCTCGGGGACGACCATGATCCCGACCTGGCGCGCCGCCTCGATCACCTGCTGGCGCTGATCGCGTCGCGGCTGGTTGTAGCTCTTCACCGAGATCGCGCCGACCGCCTTCATCCGCCGGAGGTGGAAGAGCGCGTCCTCGAGCGACTCGATCTCCGCCTTGAAGCTCCCCGCGGCGCCGTACAGGATCGTGCCGGTCGAGAACGTCCGCGGCGACAGGACCAGCCCCGCCTTCGCGAGCTCGGACGCGGCGTGGATCTCGTTCGTGTCGTTCGACGGGTCGTGGATCGTGGTGACCCCGAACGCGAGGTTCGCGTGGTCGATCCAGTTCCGCTGCGGCGTGATCCCCTCGCTCGCCTGCGCGCCGTGCGCGTGGACGTCGACGAACCCGGGGACGATCGTCTTCCCGCGCGCGTCGACCGCCTCCGCGTCCGGCGGAACCGTGACCTCGGCGCGTGGCCCGACCGCGACGATCCGGTTCCCTCGGACCACGACCGTCCCGTCGTCGATCACCTCGTCGCCGCGCATCGTGACCAGCCGCGCCCCGACCAGCGCGATCGCGCCCTCGGGCGCCGCGTGCGGGTGGGAGAACCCGATCGCGACCCCTTCGGTCGGGGGCTCGGGGAGCTCCTCCGGCGCGCCGTCGAGGAACGCGAAGCAGTCGGTCAACTTCCTCGAGTAGAGCGTCGGTCCGAGCGACCAGTGCACCGTCGTCGCGTCGCCCGACCAGTGGAGGCTCTCGCCGGCGTCGTGGGTGATCTTCGCCTGCGGCACCGCGCCGCCGTCCGGGCCGACGTCGACCGTCCGGCCGGCGTCGACCAGCGGCGTCACGTACGCGTGGAACCGCTCGACGAACGCGACCCACCGTCCGTCCGGCGAGACCGCGTACTCCGTCGCCCACTGCGAGGCGAGGTGCTCCCGCTCGTCGAACTCGAGCGGCCCCGCCAGCGGCACGCTCACCAGGCGCCGGTCGTCCCGCTCGGCGCCGCCGTGCGCGACCTCGAGGAAGACGCGCTCGCCCGACGCCCCGAACTGCGGGTTCACCCCCCGCTTCGCGATGCGGACCGGGTCGCGCTCGTCCGGCGCGTCGGCGAACGCCACGCGGTAGATCCCGTTCTCGCGCCCCCAGAGCGGCGACGTGACGTATCCGCCGGCGACCTTGCGGTAGACGACGGCCGCCCCGTCCGGCGAGAAGCACGGCTCGACGTACTGCCCGGGCGCGGGCGTCAGGACCCGCAGCCCCGACCCGTCCGCCCGGACCGCTCGGACCGAGCCGAGGTCCTCGTCGTTCCAGGTCGTGTAGACGATCCACTCGCCGTCCCGCGACCACGACGGATGGAACTCGAAGTGGTCGCCCTGCGTCGTGAGCCGCCGCGGCGCCCCGTCCGGAAGCCCCTTCACGTAGAGGTGGCCGAGCGCCTGGTAGACGACGCGCGACCCGTCCGGCGACACCTCCGGCCACCGGCAGACCTTGACGTCGAACGACTCGGGCGCGACCGCCACCGGGAACCGGACCGGCTCCTGGATCGACCGCGTCCCCTTCACCCGGAACGGGATCACCCGCGACGCGCCGCTCGCGACGTCGACGCGCCGGAGCTTCCCCTTCGCGTACAGGACGATCTCCTCCCCGTCCGGCGTCCACGCCATCGAAGGGTAGACGCCGTGGATCGCCCACGTCTCCTGCATGTCCCGTTCGAGGTCGTCGGTCACCAGCCGCGCCGCGTCCGACGCGAGGTCCATGACGAACAGCGCGGTGTGGAACCGCGTCCGCCGCACGAACGCGAGGCGCTCCCCGTCCGGCGACGGCGTCGGCCGACACGCGCCGCCGGGCCCGGACACGATCGTCTCGATCTCGCCCGTCTCCCGGTCGAGCCGACGGACCTGATAGATGCCGTCGGTCGAGTCCTTGCTGTACTCGAAGTTGTCGCCCGCCGTCGCGTCGAGGCTGAACCAGACGTGGCGCCCGTCCGGCGAGAAGACCGGCTCGCCGACGTCCTTCTGCGGCGTCGGCCGTTCGGTCATCCGCAGCCCGCTCCCCGCCTCGCCGTCGACCGCGTACAGCCACAGCTCTCCCGAACCGAGCGACCGCCGCGTCGTGAAGTGCTTCCGCCCGACCAGGTACCGGCCGTCCGGGGACCACGCCGGCTGGCAGACGAGCCGGAACGTCTCCTTCGTCACCGCCTTCGGGTCGGAGCCGTCGACGTCCACGACCCAGAGGTTGTCCCCGCCGCCGCGATCGCTCGTGAACGCGATCCGCGCGCCGTCGGGGGAGAAGCGCGGGTGCATGTCCCACGCCACCCCGGAC
>JAUIEL010000552.1 GCA_030428825.1 bacterium | reverse complement strand
GGGCACGACCGGACGCGCGCCGTGCTCGACGGCTGCGCGCAGCGGCTCCGGCCGGTGCTGATGACGGCGCTGACGACGATGTTCGGACTGGTGCCGATGGCGCTCCCCGAGGTGTTCGCGGCCAGCCGGAACACCGGCCTGAACTACCAGTCGCTCGCGGTGGCGACGCTCGGCGGGCTGATCGTCTCGACGGCGCTGACGCTGCTCGTCGTGCCGCTCTTCTACACGCTGTTCGACGACCTCGGCGTCCTCCTGGGGCGGGTCTTCCGACTCGGCCGCCGGGGCGCACGATCGACGGCCGCGATCGGGAGTCCGAGTTGACGGCGCCCGTCCGGCGGATCCGACGCGCGATCCCGCTCCTCCTCGCCGTCGCCGCGACCGCCCCGCTCCCCGCGGCGCTCGACCCGGCCGCCGACCTCCGCGAGCGCGGGCTCGTGGCGCTCGAGCAGGCGCTCCTCGACGTCCGGACCCTCGGGCGCGTGATGAACCTCGCCGCGCACCCGGACGACGAGGACGGCGCGACCCTCGCCCTCTGCCGGCACGGGCGGGGGCTCCGGACGTTCGCGGTCTTCGCCAACCGGGGCGAGGGCGGCCAGAACGAGATCGGCCCGGAGCTGTATCGCGAGCTCGGCGCGATCCGCGAGGTGGAGACCGTCCGGGCGACCGCGCGCGAGGGGGCGACGCCGTTCTTCCTCGGGCTCGAGGACTTCGGCTACTCGAAGACCGCGGAGGAGTCGTTCGCGAAGTGGGATCGCGAACGGACCGTCGAGCGCGTCGTGGAGGCGCTGCGACGGCTGCGGCCGGACGTCGTCTTCACGAACCACGACCCGGACCACGGCCACGGTCAGCACCGCGCGCTGGCGATCGCGATGCGCGAGGCGTTCGACCTCGCGGCCCGGGACGACGCGTTCCCCGAGCAGCTCGCGGACGGGCTCCGGCCGTGGGCGGTCACCCTCCTCCTCGAACGCGTCGCCGCGCCCGGCGGGAACGACGACGACGCCGAGGCGATCCCGGAGGACGCGCTCGTCCGGCTGGCGACCGACGTCGTCGACCCGATCCGCGGGACGACCTACCGCGAGCAGGCGCACCGGGCCCTCAAGGAACACGCCTCGCAGGGCCGGTGGGCGCGGTTCGGCGGCGGGGAGCGGACCTGGCGGGTGATCCGACGGCGCCACGAGTCTTTCCTCCGGCCGGGGGACGACCCGTTCGACCCGACGAACCTGACGCGCCTGCGGCTGTTCCGGGCGATCGAGGCCGGCGGTGTGCCTCGCGACGCCCAGACCGCGCTCCTCGATCCGGAGACGTTCTCCGCTCCGCTCCCGCGCCGGGACGACCGCCCCGCGCTCGTCGCCGCCCTCCTCGACCGGCGGGACGCCCTCCCGACGATCCCGCCCGAGGCGAACCGACTCCTCGCGGACGACCTCGGGCGACTTCGCGAGCGGATCGACGTCGCGATCGCCGCCGCGGTCGGCGTCCGCTTCGACACGAGGGTCGAGACGGACCCGGTGCGGGGCGACGTCGAGGTGACGCACCTCGTCGCGGCGGACCCGGAGCGCCTCGCCGCAGCGGACCGGGAGGCGCTCGACGCACCGATCCTCGAGCGGTTCGGCGGCCGCGCGGCGTTCCTCGAACCGCTCTGGGCCTCGGCGTCGTACGACGCGTTCGATCCCCGGCGCTCGAACGCCGCGTTCTCCCGCGCGCTCCGGCCGGCGTCCGACCCGCGGCGGTTCACGCTGCGCGGCGAGGCCTCGTACCGCGCGCGGCCCGCCGTGACCGTCGACTTCGCGCCGCGGACGCGCGTCGTCCGGGCGCCCGACGGCGGGCCGTGCGAGGTCGAGGTGCTCGCCGTCGTCGAGGTGGTCGACCCGCTCGACCGCGCGGTGGCCGCCCGCCTGGCGCCGATCGGCGCGGCGGCGGCCCCGGTCTGGAGCGGGGAGCTCCCGACCGACCGCCGGGGTACGCACCTGGTGCCGATCCGATTCGCGTGGGACCGGCCGGCGGGGAGGGCACCGTCCCTCCTCCTCGAGGCGCCGGCGGCGGTCGTCCCGCTGAGCCCGCTGAGCGTGACGCGCCTCGACGCCGAGGTCGCCGGCGCGCCGCGGGTCGGGCTCGTCCGGTCGTACGACGACACCCTCGAGGCGGCGCTCGCCGACCTCGGAGTCCCGGCGCGGCGACTGGCGGCGCGGGACCTCGCGTTCGGCGATCTCGACGCGTACGACGTGATCCTCGTCGACATCCGCGCCTACCTGGTCCGCGACGACCTGGTCCGATTCAACGACCGGCTGCTCGAGTTCGCGGCGCGCGGCGGGACGCTCGGCGTCTTCTACCAGAAGACCGCGGAGTGGAACCGGCGCGGCGAGGACGACCCCGGGCTGGCGCCGTTCCCGCTGCGCGTGACGCGCGCCCGGGTCGTCGACGAGGCCGCCCCGGTCCGGCTCCTCGCCCCCGCGCACCCGCTCCTCGCCTCCCCGAACCGGCTCGGCGCCGAGGACTTCGCCGGTTGGGTGCACGAGCGCGGCCTCTACTTCCCCGACGCGTCGTACGACGGGCGCTACGTCGAGCTCCTCGCCTGCGCCGACGCCGGGGAGGAGCCGCGCCGCGGCGGGCTGCTGGTGGCGCGGACCGGCGCGGGTTGGTACGTCTACACCGGCTACGCGTGGTACCGGCAGTGGCGGGCGGGCGTCCCCGGCGCGTACCGGTTCCTGGCCAACCTCGTGTCGCTGCGAGGCGAACGACGGACGGAACGGAACGACCCCCGATGAACCACCCCGCGCGGCGACTCCTCCCCGCCCTCCTCCTGCTGCAGCTCCCGCTGCTCCCGGCGGCCTGCTCGGACGACGGTCGCGTGCCGCTCGTCGTCTACTCGCCGCACGGCCCGGACATCGGCGCCGAGTTCGAGGCGGCGTTCGAGGCCGCCCACCCCGACGTCGACGTCCGCTACCAGCCGCTCTCGACCGGGGACATCCTCACCCGCGTGCGCGGCGAGGCGGCGAACCCGGGCGCGGACGTCTGGTGGGGCGCGCCGGCGTCGACCTTCGCGATCGCGGCGGAGGAGGGACTCCTCGAGACGTACCGGCCGTCGTGGATCGAGCGGGTCGACGCGCGTTACCGGGACGCGGAGGATCGGTTCGCCCCCCACTTCGTCATCCCTCAGATCCTGATCTACAACCGCGACCGGATGTCCGCCGAGGAGGCGCCGACGTCGTGGGACGACCTGACGAGCGACACGTACCGCGGCCGGATCGTGC
Organism: bacterium; assembly: GCA_030428825.1. Taxonomy (GTDB): domain Bacteria; phylum Planctomycetota; class B15-G4; order B15-G4; family JADJEK01; genus JAUIEL01. The sequence goes on along the minus strand of JAUIEL010000552.1, from coordinate 1,464 downwards.
TGCGGAACCCGCCGCCGTCCGGGAGCATGCGCGGCGCGTTCTCCTGGCTCGTGGCGTGGAAGGCCGGGAACGACCCGGGGAAGGTCGACCGCGGGTTCGAGTTCCTCCGCGCCGTCCACCTGAACACGAAGAAGTACGGCGCGCAGCCGCGCGAGCTGTTCGAGTCGATCAAGCGCGACCGCGACCGGGTGATCGGGATGTGGAACCTCGCCGACGCGATCTTCCAGCGCGACCGGTACGAGTACCCGTTCGGGATCGTGGTCCCCGAGGAGGGCGTCCCGATCGTGATCGACGGCATCGCCATCGTGAAGAACGCGGCGCGCGACCCCGCCCGCGCCGCGGCCGCCCGCGCGTTCTACGAGTACGTCACGTCGCTCGAATCGGGCCGGAAGCTGATGCACGAACACGGGAGGATGCTCGTGCGGGACGACGTCCCCGCCGGCGACCTCCCGGAGTGGCACGCCGAGTACGCGTACCGGCCGCTGCCGGTCGACTGGAAGTTCGCCGGCGAACACGCCGACGAGTGGATGGCCCGCTGGGAGGCGGAGGTGAAGCCGTTGGAGCGCGACGCGCCTTGAGCGCTCGCGCCCTCCGCCCGTCGCTGCTGCTCCCCGTGGCGGCGGTCCTGGCGCTGCTCGTCGCCTGGCCGACGGTGCACGTCCTCGCTCGGTCGCTGACCGGGAGCGACGGCGGGCCGTCGCTCGAGCACTACGCCCGGTTCTTCGACCTGGCGAGCCCGGCGAACCTGCTCGCGCTCTGGAACTCGACCTGGATCTCGATCGCGTCGGTCCTCGGCGCGGCGCTCATCGGGGTGCCGCTGGCGCTCCTGGTCACGCGAGTCGAGTTCCCGCTCCGGGGCGCCGTCGCCGCGTTGGCGGTCCTCCCGCTGCTCCTCCCGCCGATCGTCGGGGTGCTGGCGTTCAAGGAGTTCCTGTTCGGGGAGTACGGGATCGTCCCGCGCGTGCTGCACGACCTGTTCGGCGTCGAGTGGTATCTCGACGGGCTGCCGGGGGTGATCGCGCTGCATGCGTACGCGTTCTTCCCGCTCTTCTACCTCTTCGTCGCCGCCGGACAGAAGCGTCTCGACCCGGCCCTCCCCGAGGCCGCGTTCTCGCTCGGCGCGTCGCGGTGGACCACGCTGCGCCGGGTGACGCTGCCGCTGCTGCGGCCCGCCGTCGCGGGGGCGGCGATCCTGGTGCTCCTGAACTCCATGGGCTCGTTCTCGGCGCCGCTCTTCTTCGCGCCGACCGAGGAGATCCTGACGCTCCGGATCGCGAACCTGAAGGAGAGCGACACCGCGATCGTGGCGGTCACGTCGACGATCCTCGCGGTCTCGGCGCTCCTGCTGCTGGTGCCGATGCGGCGGATCGAGGACCGGACCGACGTGGTGTCGGCGGCGAAGGGGATGGTGACGCCGGTCGCGCCGCCGGGTTCGGTCAGGGTCACGCCGGCCGTGTCGTCGTC
>JAUIEL010000551.1 GCA_030428825.1 bacterium | reverse complement strand
GACGAAGACTTCCGCAAGGCCGAAGGCTTCGAGAAGGGCAAGACGCCGAAGGTGGTCGAGGAGGAGCCGGGCGCCGAGGGGATCGAACAGGCCGAGTCCGAGCTGCGCTTTCTCCGCTCGATCGTCGGTGATCTGCTCGAGAAGCGGACCGAGACCCATGCCGACGTCGTGAAGGCGCGGCAATCCGTCGCGCAGGCGGAGGCGAAGCTGAAGGCGCTGAAGAGTTCGTCGGACCGACGCCAACAGATGAACCCCCGCCGCGTCCAGCTCGAGCGCGAGCTGTTCGAGACGGAGCGCGAGCTCGCGCTGAACGAGAGCCGTCGCCGCGAGATGAAGACGTACGTCGACGAACTCCGCGATCAGGCGAAGCGCCTCGCGCTCGTCGAGTCGGACTGGCGCGACCTGCACGAGCAGGTGCAGATGGCCGAGGGCCGCCTCTTCGGCGCGAGGAACCAGCTCGACAACGCGAAGATGCAGGCGCGACAGGCGCTCGCGACGGACTGGGCGACGGTGATCGCAGGACCGACGTACGCTGCGCGCTGAGCGGCGGCGGCGCTGCGCGCTGAGCGTCGACCGGACCGCGGATCGCGACGGCCGCTGCGCGGGGCATCCGCTGCGCGCGGGGCGTGGAACGCGATTCGGGAACGTCTGCGCGTTCGCCACGGCGGCGGCCGTGAAGGGGAGGTGCTCTCCGACCCGCTCACGTCCTCGCGCGATGTATCCGGCGTGGTGCCGCGAAGGGACGAGTCGCGCTGCGGGGTCGCTCTCGGAGCCACCTCCCCTTCTCGGCCGCCGCCTCGCCCGCTCCGGACTTCCTCACCCGCTTCCTGGGTGGGAGGGGGGAGTCCGGTAGGGACCCATGGGATGGGTCAGCTTGAAGCGGTGCGTCGATGTCGGTTCTCCGCGCTCGCGCCCTCTCGTTCCTTTCCTTCCTCTCGTTCCTCTCCTTCCTTCCTCCGGACCGCGATTCGGGAACGTCTTCGCGTTCCCTGCGGCGGCAGGACGAGACGGGGAGGTGTCTCCGACCCGCTCACGTCCTCGCGCGATGTATCCGGCGTGGTGCCGCGAAGGGACGAGTCGCGCTGCGGGGTCGCTCTCGGAGCCACCTCCCCTTCTCGTCCTCCGCCTCGCCCGCCTCCTGAGGCTGAGGGGGGAATCGGAGACCGATGGGATGCACGTCATCCGGCCCCGAGAAGAGCGCGACGCGGAGTCGGCACGACTGTGCCGGCTCCGCGTCAGCGCCCTCTCCCCTGCTCTCGTTGCTCTCCCCTGCTCTCCCCTGCTCCCCTTCCTACAGTCCCAGGGAGACTCCGTTCGTCGCCGTGTACCCCCACGCGTTCGTCGGGTCCGTCACGAAGCCCTGCAGCTTCAGCGCGGTGCCCGTCGGGGTCGAGGGCGGGAGCGTGGTCGTGAACTCGAACGTGCCGGAGCCGGGGACGCCGGGGTTCCCGCCGAGCGGCAGGGGGACGACGAGGAGGGACGGGGAGACGTAGAGCGAGCAGTCGCCGGCGGCCGGGAGGTCGGTCTCGAACAGGCCGATCGTCAGGAGCGCGAGCGCCTGCGGGTTCCCCTTCGCCAGCTTCATCGTGACGTCGCCGCCGGGCTCGGGGCAGCCGTCGACGGTCAGCTTCGGAGCGATGCCGCCGTTGCCGGCGCAGCCGTAGCCGTACAGCGTGACCGCGCCGTCGATCTCGCACGCGGTGCCGTTCCAGTACTGCTGCGCCCGCGCGAACGCCTCGGGTCCGATCGCGTCGCCCATCTTGCGGCCGGGGATGTCGTCGGCCGGCGGATGGATGCCGCCCCAGATGCGCGACAGCGAGCACTGATCGGACGCGTCGTAGTAGGTGGCCCACTGCAGGGTCACGTCGACGCTCGGGCCGTCCTCGAACACGAGGAACTGGTTCTTCGGGCAGAAGAACTGGCCGATGCCGCCGGGGAAGTACGGCGAGCCGGTGAGCTGATGCATGATGATCGCGGCGGTCCGGCTGTACGTGCTGTGGCCCGACACGTACCCGGCGAACGGCGGGGTCACGAACGACGGGCGCTGGTACGGCCACCAGTTCTCGGCGAGGATCCAGCCGACCCCCGCGACGTCGGTGTCCGGGTTCGTGATGTACGACGGGCCGCGCCACGCCTTGACGGCGATCTTCCCCTCGCTCCCGGCGAGGTGCGCGTGCTTCTGCCCCGCCGCGGTCGTGGCGAACGTCACGGACTCGATGAACCCGGGGTGGAGGGTGATTCCGTCGGGGTGGTAGTTCGCGTGCGCGGGGAAGGTGCACTGCCCGAGCGCGGCCATGTGGCGGATCGCGCTGATCGGGCGGAGGTAGTCGTAGTACCCCTTCACGCCCCAGGACGCGATGGCGACGTCGTGCATCGCGCCGCCGAGCGCGAGGTACGTCTTCACGTCCCACTCGAAGTCGGAGAGGACCGGTCCCTGGCCGCCGATCCGCTTCACGAGGTTCGGGTCGTCGCTCACCTGGTTCAGCAGGACGAACCAGTGTCCGGGCGGCGTCTCCGAGTCCGGGCCGTCCGCCCAGAACTCGGCGAGGATGCGGGTGTAGTCGCCGCGCGGGACGATCTGCGGCGCGTACGGCTGGCCGGTGACCGGGTTCGTGGCGTGCCCCGCGCCGTTGTCGCCGCCGTTCCAGAAGTCGTAGAACAGGTCGTACGTCGAGACGTCGCTCGGCAGCGTCGCGCCGCCGATCGCGCCGGGCGAGACGTCGATCATCACGTTGTCGGCCGGGTCGAGGTGCGACGACCACGCCGACACCAGCTCGAAGCCCCACTTGTAGTACTGCGCCTCGTCGGTCCCGAGCTTCGGGGGCGGCCCCGGGTCGTGGTAGACCCAGTAGTCGAAGCCGTCCCGCTCGTCGATCGTCACGTCGTTCAGGGAGAGGCTGAACGGAGTCACCTGGCCCCACTCCGGGCTCAGGAACTCGGGGTAGCCGCCGACGATGACGTGCCCGCCCTGATCGATGAAGAAGTCGAGCGCCAGCGGCTGCCAGCGGTTCGGGTCGACGATGGTCGGGTTGCCGGGGAGACCGGGGACGAGCGGCGGGTTGACCGGCACGTAGTGCTGGTTCGCGTAGCCGCCCTGCTCGTTGGCGTGGTCCGCCAGGCCGTGCGCCAGGACGGTCAGCGCGATCCGGTTGCCGATCGCGGCGGGGGAGTTCCCGATGGTGGTCGTGTTGTCCTTGTTGAACCCGAGCTGGTTCATCAGCGCGTTGTACTGCGGGAACATCGTCGGCGCGCCGGGGGAGGCGCCGAACCGCGCGCGGAGGATGTTGTAGCAGGCGTAGCTCAGCGCCTCGGCGCGGAACTGATCGACGTTCAGGTCGAACGTCGCGTGGTCCTCGTCGAACAGGACCGGCTGGGCGGTGAAGTCGTACGTCGCCCAGGCGTCCCACATCGCGACCGACACGTGATACAGGTTGCGCGCGTGGACCGTCGGCCGGGCGAGGTCGTGGCGGATCGACTCGAGGAGCAGGTCGTTCCACTGCCGCGCGATCGACTGGGCGTCGGCGCTCGGCGCGAACGAACAGAGGGCGAGGGCGAGCGCGGCGATACGGCTCTTCTGCAACGAGGGGTGCACGTTCATCTCCAGGGGGAGGACTCTCGAAGGGCGGTGAATCCCGGGCCGCCGCCGTTGACGAGCCGTGGGGGAACGACCCCGCAAGAGTAGCACACGAATCGGCGCCTCAGAGGTATCCTGGGCGCCGTTCCCCATGCCCTCGCCCGGACGCCTCCCTCGCCGTTCCTTCCTGACCGCCGCCGCGGCCGGGGTGGGCGGCGTCGTCGTCGCCTCGCTCCGCCCGGGCGGCCGTTCGGCCCCGCCGGACACCCGCGCGCTGGTCCTGGTCGACCTGGCGGGCGGGAACGACGGCCTGGGGACCGTGGTGCCGATGGGGGACGAACGGTACCGCCGGCTGCGCGGACGGCTCGCGCTCGGCCGGGCCGAGGTCCGTCGTCCGGCCCCCGGCGTCGGTCTCCATCCGGCGCTGCCGCGGCTCGCCGACCGGTACGCCAAGGGGGGGGTCGCGATCGTCGAGGGCGTCGGCTCCGCCCCGGCAGGTCGCACCCACGAGGACGCCGCGGACGCCGCGGACGCGGTCGAGGTCGATCCGGTCCGGACCGGCTGGCTCGGCCGGCTCGCCGACGCGGGGCTCGGGTGCGGCCCCGAGCCGGCGCTCGTCTCGCTCGGCGCGGAGGGGCCTCCGGCGTTCGCCGCGCGCGCCGCGGTGGGGGAGCGCTCCGCGGGCCCCGCCAACCTCGTGTCGTTCCAAGTCTTCGTGGACGGGCTCCTCGAGTACGAGCAGCGCGACGTGTACGAGGCGGACAGCGCGTTCGAGAACGCGATGGCGTCAAACCAGTCGACGCAGGTGACGGGGAGCGTCGGCCCCACGCCATGTTCGCTGCACGCGCCCGCCTTTCGGCCGTCCCAGTACCGGACCCGGGATGCGCTCGGGTTGCTGCCCATGACCGACTGCCACTGGCCCTGCGTCACCTCGGTCTCCATCATGAGGACGGGACGGGACAGGCGCGCCGTGTACCGCTGCTCGTCGCCGTCCCGGCCCACCTCTGCGGTGGGCGAGCCCAGATCGACCTGCCCTCGCGGGACGTACCGCAGGCGCACGCCGTGAGGCGCCGTCCACACGCTGCTCTGGAGGCCCCTCGGGGTGGAGGTGACGTTCAGGGCGTACCAGAGCTCGATCTCCGGCCACTGCCAGGCGGCGACGCCGAGGCAC
>JAUIEL010000003.1 GCA_030428825.1 bacterium | reverse complement strand
GAGGACGTCATGGCGCTGACGACCTCGTTCACGGAGGAGCGGGAAGAGTGGATGCGGCCCGGCACGTCGATCGAGACCTGGAACGGCCTCCTCGTCGTGGTCCAGACCGACGAGATGCACGCCCGGACCGAGGAGTTCCTGAACCTCCTGCTGAACCGGGGCCGCCGCCCGAACACCCCGCCGCCCGCCTGGCGGGTCGCGCTCGAACGCCGGCTCGAACGGCCGACCTCGGTCGTGTTCGAGGAGACGTGGATCCACGACGCCGTCCGGCAGCTCCAGGCGACGCAGGGCGTGCCGATCGTCGCGCCGCCGGACGACCACACCGAACTGTCGCTGACGCTCTCCGACGTGCCCCTCCGGACGGTGCTCGAGTGGGTGGCCCGCCGCGCCGAGCTCCGGATCGGCCTCGAGGACGGCGCCGTCGTCCTCGGCCGGTCGCTCCCGTTCCGGAACGAGATCTACGAGGTCGGCGACCTGGTGCGGGCGGGGACCGACGAGGCGCGCTCCCTGCGGAACCACCTGGTCGACATGATCCGGATGCACGTCGATCCGGAGTCGTGGGACGAGGACCCGCGTCTCTCCATCGCCCCCGCCGGCCGGGACCTCCTCTGCGTCCGCCAGTCCGAGGCGGCCCACGCCCGGATCCGCTCCATGTTCGCGGCGATGCGGCGGGCTCTCGACCGGGACGGCTGACGCGCTCTTCACCGCCTGCCCGGTCCGGCCTTCACTCCGACTCGATTCCGGAGGGCCGGACGTCCGATGTTCGAGTGCGGGGACCGGTCGTTAAGATGACGCACCGGTCCCGCGGCGCGTGCGACGGCGCCCGGTCTCGAACCCCCCAACGTGTTGGCAGGCAGTGGGAAACGTCGGTTCGATCGAAGAACTCCGCCGGGTCTGCCAAGATCCGGTGCGCCACAACAACGACCTCGCCGGCGCCCTCTACGGGTGGCGGGTGTCGATCTACGTGACGTCTCTCTTCCTGCGGCTCGGGCTGTCGGCGAACACGGCGTCGATCCTGATGCTCGCGTCCGGGCTCTCCGGATCGCTCCTCCTCCTCCTCCCCGGCTGGGGGCGGGTCGCCGGCGCGGCCCTCGTGACCGCCGCCTTCATCCTCGACTGCGTCGACGGGGAGATCGCCCGGTACCACGGGATCGACTCGTTCCGGTGGGCGGCGTTCGACTACATCCACCACATGACGGTGAAGGCGCTGTCGTTCCTCTGCCTCGGGATCGGCGCGTGGCTCGAGTTCGGGAACCCCTGGACGATGGCGCTCGGCGGGATCGGCTCGGTCTTCTGGCTGCTCCTGATGGCGATCCGCGACCTCGGTCCGGCGCTCTTCACGAAGAAGATCGTCCAGAACGACGGACGCTCGGGGAACCCCGCCTACCGGAGGCTGGTCGACAACCTGAAGCGCGTCGCGGCGGAGGAGTCGGAGACGCCGAGCCGCGACGAGGACGAGGTCGACGTCTGGGGGAAGGACTTCCGGTTCCGACCGTGGATGATCCGGACGGCGCTGGTGTCGTTCGACATCGCGGCGCCGCTGCTGCTGGTCGCGGCGCTCCTCGACCGCGCGGTCGGCGCGCCGACGGTGCTCGGGAACGCCGTCGCGCCGACGATCGCCCTCCTCGCGCTGTACGCGGTCCTCCTCCCGGTCCACGCGATCGACCTGCTGTACGTCGCGATGCGGAAGGGTGAACTCCGGGACGAGCTGTACGACCTGGCGCGCCGGGTCGAGCGGTTCCGGAAAGAGAAGTGAACCGAGCCGGTTCTTCCGGTAGACGAGGTCCCTCGTGTTCTCCGACCGCCACGCCGTCCGACTCCCGCGCTCCGCGCCGCCGCGACTCGTCGCGCTGGTCGACGTCGAGGAGGAGTTCGACTGGGACGCCGACTTCGATCGCGGCGCCACGCGGTTCGGGCATCTCGACGAGCTGGAGCGCGGGCTCGACGCGCTCGCCGGCGCGGGCGTCGTCCCGGTCGGCGTGATCACCTACCCCGTCGTCGAGGACGACGGGGTCGCCGCCCGGCTCGCGCGGTGGGTCGCGGACGGGCGGATGATCGTCGGCGCCCACCTCCATCCGTGGGTGACGCCGCCCCACGACGAGGTCGTCGACCGCCGGAACTCGTTCCCCGGGAACCTGCCGAAGGCGCTCGAGGGGGCGAAGCTCGCCGCGTTGACGACGCGCCTGGAGGAGCGGGTCGGCGAACGACCCCGCGTCTACCAGGCCGGGAGGTACGGCGTCGGTCCGAACACCGCGACGCTGCTCGCGGCCGAGGGGTACACGGTCGGGATGAGCGTCAACCCGCCGTTCGACTTCACCCCGCAGGGAGGGCCGGACTACTCGCGGGAGGGGGCGACGCCGTTCTGGCACGGCGAGCGGCGCGCGTTGCTCGAGCTCCCGATCACCGGCGCCTTCGTCGGCTGGGCCGGCGCCGGCGGCGGGCGGACGCTCCATCGCCTCGCCGCGACCGGCCCGATGACGAAGGCCCGGCTCGGCGGTCTCCTCGCCCGGGTCCGCGCGGTCGAGCGGATCCGCCTCTCGCCCGAGGGGCAGTCCCTCGCGGACATGCAGCGGCTGACGCGGGCGCTCCTCCGTCGGGGGGAGCGGGTGTTCGTCCTGTCGTTCCACTCGCCGTCGCTCTCGCCGGGGTGCACCGAGTACGTCCGGGACGTCGCCGAGCGGGAGGCGTTCCTCGCGCGGTGCACCGGGTACGCGCGCTGGTTCGTGGAGACGATCGGCGGCGAGACGACGACGCCGCTCGCGCTCCGCGAGACCCTCCTCCGGGACGCGCCGCCGCCGCCCCCGCGGGGCGAGGCGATCGCATGAGGGTCCTCGGGCTCTCGCCGCTCGACAAGGACGCGACGGTCTCCCTCGTCGAGGACGGCCGGGTGGTCTACGCCGCGGCCGAGGAGCGGTTCAGCCGGGTGAAGCAGCACGCCGGCTTCCCGCACCTCGCCCTCGCGGACGCGCTCCGGTACGCGTCGATCGGGCCGGAGGAGATCGACGTCGTCGCCTATCCGTTCCTCGACGCCGCGGGCGAGGAGCGGCTGATGCGGCGGGCGTTCGAGGAGGAGGCGCGGCACCTCCGGGAGTCCCCGGCGCCGTCGCTCGACGACGCGCTCCGCGCCGCCGAGGCGCGCGTCCCGTCCGGACGGCCGCCGGTGCACGGGCTGCCGTCGGCGGACGCCCGGATGCGGAAGGGCGCGGCGAAGGAGCTGCTGTACCGCTGGCTCGGCGTCGGCCCGCTCGCGCCGGCGGCGTCGCGGCGGCTCTCCCGGCGGTGGCTCGAGCGCGCCGTCCGCGATCACCGCCGGTGGCAGGAGGACCTGATCGCCGGGCTGCGCGAGCTCGGGCTGGAGGAGAAGCTGAAGCGGACCGAGCACCACGTGTCGCACGCCGCCAACGCGTACCTCGCGTCGGGGTTCGACCGGGCGCTCGTGGTCACGCTCGACGGGTACGGGAGCGGGCTGTCGGGTTCGATCGCCCTCGGGGAAGGGGGGCGGATCGCGCGGAAGCACGCGCTCCGGTTCCCCGACTCGCTCGGCGCGTTCTACGAGTCGGTGACGTCGTCGCTCGGCTTCCACCCCGATCGTCACGCCGGCAAGATCGTCGGGCTCGCGGCGTACGGCGACCCGGACGTCCTCTCGGACGCGGTGCGGACGCGGTTCGACCTCGCGGACGGCGACCTGCGGATCCGGCAGAACCTGAACGTCTTCTTCTCGCGGCACCTCGCGGCGCGCTTCCCGATGATCGACGTGGCGGCGGCCTGGCAGCACGTGCTGGAGGTCGCGGCGTGCGCGGTCGTCGACCACTGGAGGCGGGCGCTCGACGTCGACGCGGTCGTCCTCTCCGGCGGGGTCTGCGCGAACGTGAAGATGAACCAGCGGATCCACTCGCTCGACGGGATCGCGCGGACGTTCGTCTACCCGAACATGGGAGACGGCGGCTGCGGCACCGGACTCGCGATGCAGCTCTCGTGGCCGGGCGGCGTCGGCGAGTCGATCCGCGACGTCTACCTCGGCCCCGAGTACGGCGAGGACGAACTGCTCGCCGCGCTCGAGGCCGAGGGGCTCGAGCCGACCCGGCCCGCGCCGCTCGCGGCGGAGGTCGCGCGCCTCCTCCACGCCGGGAAGGTCGTCGCGCGGTTCGCGGGACGGATGGAGTACGGGCCGCGCGCGCTCGGCAACCGCTCGGTCCTCTACCACGGCCGCGACCCGGCGGTGAACCAATGGCTGAACCAGCGCCTCGGCCGGACCGAGTTCATGCCGTTCGCGCCGGTGACGCTCTGGGAGGAGCGCGAGCGGTGCTACCACGGACTCGCCGGCGCCGAACACGCGGCCGAGTTCATGACGATCACGTTCGACTGCACCGACTGGATGAAGGAGCACTGCCCGGCCGCCGTCCACGTCGACGGCACCGCGCGCCCGCAGCTCGTCCGCCGGGAGGTGAACCCGGAGTACCACGACATCGTCGCCCGGTACCGCGACCTCTCCGGAGTGCCGTGCCTCGTCAACACGTCGTTCAACATGCACGAGGAGCCGATCGTCTGCACCCCGCGCGACGCCGTCCGCGCGTTCCTGCGCGGGCGGATCGACGCGCTGGCGCTCGGCCCGTTCCTGGTCGAGGCCCCCTCCTCGACGTGACGGCGTACCCGGCCGCGGCTATCCTCCCTCCCGTGAAGCGCCTCGTCTCCCTCCTCGTCGTCGCCGCCGCCCTGTTCGGGATCCACCGGGTCGTCCTCGTGCTGGTGCGGGCCCACGTCGACGGAGAGATCGAGAAGAACGTCGGCGGGACGCTGCCGGCGTTCTCCCTCGAGGACACCTCCGGCCGCGCGTGGTCGTCGGACGCGCTCGCGGGGAAGGTCGTCGTCCTGAACTTCATGCGTTCGGCCTGCTCGAGCTGCGAGCGGGAGAAGCCGGCCGTCCGCGCCTTCGCGGCCGAGCTCGACCCGGACGAGGTCGTGCTCCTCTCGGTGATGACCGACCGGGTCGAGGGGTACGCGCCGGAGACGACCGAACGGACGCTCGCGCGGGCCGCGTTCACGCACCCGGTCCTCATGGCCGACGCGGCGTTCGTCGACGCGTTCCACGGGGCCGGCTGGGCGCACGTGACGCCGGTCACCTATTTCGTGCGGCGGGACGGGGAGATCGCGGCGAGCCTGCGGGGCGCCCAGTCCCTCGACTCCCTCCGGGCCGGGCTCGCCCGGGCGCGCTGACCGCCCCGCCGCGACGCTTCGTCCCCGGCCCGAGGGCGGACACGGCCGGACGCCGACGGTCGTGTAGGATCCGCGGCATGGCCCGCCGCAAGCCGCACAACCCGAACCTCAGCGAGTCCGGACGGATCCGGGTGGCGCGTCGGGCGGCGACCGCCGAGGACCTGCTGGCGCCGGTCGACGCGGTGACGCAGATGGTCGCCGCGCTGGTCGAGCACGCCGGCGCGCGGGTCGCGCCCATGCGCGAGGACCTGGCGAAGATCCGCGCCGCGGCGGAGACGTTCCGCGAGCACGCGGAGGCGCTCTTCGACCACGCCGACACGAAGGACCTCTCGGTGGCGTTCTCGATGAAGAACCTGCCGCCCGAGGAGCGGTCGGAGATGCGCACGCCGATGAACCACATGATCGGCTTCGCGGAGATCCTGCTGCAGCGGGTGCGGGAGGCGCCGGACGAGGACGTCGAGGTCGAGGTCTCGCTGACGAAGATCCTCGGGTGGAGCCGGCGGCTCCTCACGATGTTCGATCGGCTGACGAGCGCGCAGGCGTCGGGCGACTCGACGCGCGACGACGTCGACACGACGCAGATGATCCGGCACCTCGTGCGGACGATCGAGCCGTGCGAGGCGGACCCGGCCGTCCTGCGCGACCGTTCGGCCGGGCGGATCCTGATCGTCGACGACAACGACATCAACCGCGACCTGCTGAAGCACCAGCTCGAGAAGCTCGGCCACGTCACGGCGGAGGCGGCGAGCGGCGAGGACGCGCTCCGCATGGTCGCCGAGGGCGGCTACGACCTCCTCCTCCTCGACGTCATCATGCCCGGGATGAACGGCATCGAGGTGCTGACCGAGCTCCGGCGCGACCCCCGGTTCCGGCACCTCCCGATCATCATGCTCTCCGCGCTCGACGACACGTCCAGCGTCGTGCGGTGCATCGAGAGCGGGGCCGAGGACTACATCGGGAAGCCGTTCGAGTGGTCGCTGCTGAAGGCGCGGATCGGCGCGGCCCTCGAGAAGAAGCGGCTGCGCGACCGCGAGACCGACTACCTGAAGCAGATCGACCGCGAGCGGCGCTTCTCCGACCGGCTCCTGCGCGTGATCCTCCCGGAGGAGGTGATCGAGGAGCTGAAGAAGACGCAGACCGTCCGCCCGCGGCGGCACGAGGAGGTCGCGGTCCTCTTCTCCGACATCGTGTCGTTCACCCGCTACTGCGAGGCGAACGAACCCGAGCGCGTGGTCGGCCAGCTCCAGGACCTCGTCGAGTCGTTCGAGGCGCTCGCCGCCCGGCAGGGGCTCTACAAGGTGAAGACGATCGGAGACGCGTTCATGGCGACGGCCGGGCTCCTCCGCCCGGTGCCGGACCCGGTCCGCGCGTGCGTCGAGCTCGGTCTGGCGATGAACGCGGTGACGCGGAAGATCGCGAGCCACTGGCAGATCCGCACGGGGATCCACGCCGGTCCGGTCGTCGCCGGGGTGCTCGGCAAGCAGCAGTTCCTGTTCGACCTCTGGGGCGACACGGTGAACACGGCGTTCCGGATGGTCGGCCAGGCCGAGCCGGGAACGATCGCGCTCTCCGGGTCCGCCTGGGAACGGATCGCGCCGGCGGCCCGGCAGCGGTCGCGTTCGACGGTCGAGGTGAAAGGAAAGGGCCCGATGGAAGTCGTCCTGTTCGAGGAGTTCGTCACGTCGTGAGCCTCGCCGTCCGCGCCCTCCTCGCCTCGTCGTTCGCCCTCCCCTGCTCCGCGGCTCCCGCCGCCTCCTCGAACGAACCGGTCGCGGAGTGGATCTGGTCGTCGGCGGACGCCGACGACGCGTGCACGCTCGGCCGCGCCTTCGCGCTCGACGCCCCGTTGCCGACGGCGGCGCGTCTCCTGATCACGTGCGACAACCACTTCGACGTCCGGCTGAACGGCGAGGAGCTCGGATCGAACGGGCACTGGGAGGCGGCGACCGTCTTCGACGTGGCCGACCGGTTGGCCGTCGGCGAGAACGTCCTCGAGGTCGAGTGTTCGAACTGGGGCGGTCCGGCGGGGCTGCTCGTGCGGCTGGACGTCGCGGAGGACGCGCGAGCGGCCGGCGAGGGCACGGCGTGGACGCCGTGGCTCGTCTCGGACGCGACCTGGCGGGTCGGCGGGGCGGACGGCGAGACGGCGGCGCACTCGTTCGGCCGTCACACGGACGCGGGCGTCGTCTGGTCCGATCCGTTCGTCGAGCGGCCGGCGACGCCCGCCGAGGAGATGACCGCGCTCGACGGCTTCACGGTCGAGCTCGTCCGGGGTTCCCGGTTCGGCGAGGGGTCGTGGGTCTCGATGACGTTCGACCCCGAGGGGCGCGTCGTCTGCGGGCGAGAGGAGGGCGGACTCCTCCGGCTCGACGTCCGGGACCGCGCCGCCGTCCGGGCCGAGCTGTTCCCCGACCTGTTCCGCGGCGCCGCCCAGGGGCTCCTGTTCGCGCACGGCGGCCTGTACGCGAACGTCAACACCGGCCGGCGGGACGCGGACGGCGGCCTCTGGTTCTTCCCGGGCGACGAGGACGGCGGGTACGGCGACGGCGAGCGGCGCTTCGCCTGGCACGGCGGCGGCGAGCACGGCTGTCACGGGGTCGTCCTCGGACCGGACGGCGCGCTCTGGCTGATCCACGGGAACATGGTGAGCCGGCCGGAGACCGCGCCGTCGTCGCCGCACCGGAACTTCGCCGAGGACCTCCTGTCGCCACGGGAGTGGGACCCGAACGGTCACGCGCGCGGCGTGCTCGCGCCGGGGTCGCACGTCCTGCGGCTCGCGGCCGACGGAACGATCGAGCTCTGGGCGGCCGGGATGCGGAACGCGTACGACCTCGCGTTCTCTCCGGAGGGCGACCTGTTCACGTTCGACTCCGACATGGAGTGGGACGTCGGGCTCCCGTGGTACCGGCCGACCCGCATCGTCCACGTCGTGCGGGCGGGCGAGTACGGCTGGCGGTCGGGGTCGGGGAAGTGGCCGGCGCACTATCCCGACTCGCTGCCGGGCGTCGTCGACGTCGGCCGCGGCTCGCCGACCGGGGTCCGATTCGGCGCCGGGGCGGCGTTTCCGCCGCGCTACCGGAGGGCGCTCTTCGCGGGCGACTGGAGCGAGGGGCGGATCCTCGCCGTGCACCTCGAGGCGCGCGGGACCTCGTACTCCGGCTCGTTCGAGGCGTTCCTGACCGGGACCCCGCTGAACGTCACCGACCTCGAGATCGGACCGGACGGGGCGCTCTGGTTCACGACCGGCGGGCGCGGGACGCAGTCGGGGCTGTACCGAGTCGCGTGGGCCGGCGGCGACGTCGCGGCGGTCACTCCCCGGCTCCCGAGCTCCGCGGAGGCGACCGCGACGGGCGAGCGGCCGACCGGAGCGCTCGTCGCCGCGCTCGGCTCGGACGACCGTTTCGCCCGGTACGCGGCGCGGGTCGAGCTCGAGTCGCGCCCGACCGAGGAGTGGCTCTCCGCCACGTCGGAAGCGAGCGACGTCGACGTGAACCAGCAGGGGATGCTGGCGGCGGTGCGCGTCGGGGCGGCACACGCGGCGGACGTGCTGGCGACGGTCGGACGACACCCGTTCACGTCGCTCTCGCGGCGGCAGCGGCTCGACGAGCTCCGGATCGCGGCGCTGGCGCTGGTCCGCGGCGGCCTCCCGGACGAGGCGACGCGCGCCGCGTGGATCGAGCGGGTCTCCCCGTGGCCCGGCTCCGACGACGGGACGCTCGAGCGGGAGCGGTTCTCCCTCCTGCTGGCGCTCGGCGCGCCGGACCTCGTCGGCCGGGCGGTCGAGCGGCTCGGGGACGACCTCCCGCTCGAGGAGCGGTTCGACCTCGCGTTCGCCGTGCGCGACCACGTCCCGACGTTCACCGCCGAGCAGCGGGACCGGTACGTGCGCTTCCTGCTCGACGCGGACGAGGCGGACGGAGGGCACAGTCTGCGCGGCTACGTCGACGCGATGCGGCTGCGTCTCCCGCCGGAGGACCGCGGACGGTCGACGCGAGCCGCCGAGCCGCCGCCGTCGCTGGTCCCGCGCGACGACGCCGAGCCGTGGACCGCGGCGACACTCCTCCCCGAGCTGCCGCGGGCCGGCGAGGACCGGAGCTTCCTTCGCGGCAAGGCGGCGTACGAGAGCGCGCTCTGCGCCCGCTGCCATCGGTTCGACGGCGCGGGGGGGAACGGCGTGGCGCCCGACCTCACGTCCGTGTCGAGCCGCTTCTCCCGCGCGGAGCTCCTGGAGGCGATCCTCGATCCGGCGGCGGTCGTGTCGGACCAGTACCGCGACACCGATCTCGTCCTCGCGGACGGACGGATCGTGACCGGTCGGATCGTCGCGGAGCACGGCGGCGAGTTCGTGGTCCGCCGCGACGCGCTGACCGGCGCCCGGGTCACGATCCACCGCCGCGACGTCCTCACCACCCGCCCCGCCGACGGCTCCCCCATGCCCCCCGGCCTGCTCGACCGCCTCACCCTCGAGCAGATCCTCGACCTCCTCGCCTACCTCGAGTCCCGCGGCGACCCGGCCGCGCCCGCGTTCCGATCGAACTGACCCCCACCGTCGGTCACTCGCCGTCCTCGGCGGCGGCGGGGAAGCGCGCGGTCCCCTCCTCCGTCCGGGCGAGGAGGATGCCGAAGCCGCTCTTGGTCGCGCCGAGGGTGGCGGCGACGGTCCCGGCGGAAGACGCGACGAGGAGGCGGCCGTTCCCCTGGTCGTCGACGCGGAGGTTGGCGGCGTCCTTCCCCTTGTTCGAGCGGACGAGCACGCTGCCGTTGCCGGTCCCCTCGACGGTGACCGCGGTCGCGATCAGGCCCTTCTTGCTGCTGACGATGAGCTGGCCGTTCCCGTTCGAGTCGACCGCCATCAACGTCGAGCCCTTCCCCTTCCCCGCCGCGACGAGGACCTGACCGTTCCCCGCGCCGTCCGCGGACATCGTCGCCGCCACGCTCCCCTTGGCGCCGAACGAGTGGAACGCCCCGTTCCCGCTCTCGTCGATCGCCACGTGCGCCTGCCCCGCGCCGCTGCGGGAGTGGACGACGAGGCTGCCGTTGCCGTTCCCGTCCGGCCCGAGCGACGCGACGGCGCCGGTCTTCCCGTGGACGAGGACCTGGGCCCGTCCGTTGTCGTCGACGCCGATCCCCGCCACGTCCTTCCCCGTCTCGTCCTTCACCGTCACCAGCCCGTTGCCGTACGGATCGGCCCCGAGCCCGACGATCGGCTCCCCCTTCACCGTGGAGAGCGACAGCACGCCGTGGCCGTTCGAGTCCGCGCCGATCCGCGCCGCGACCTTTCCGCCGTCCCCCTTCAGGGAGAGCGTGCCGTTCCCGTTGTCGTCGATCGAGAGGAGGGTCGAGCCCCCCGTCTTCGAGGCGAGCCGCGCGTACCCGCCGTCGCTCCCGTCGACCCCGAACACGACGACGTTCTCGCCGTCCGGCCGGTTGCAGAGGACCGTGCCGTTCCCCTTCTCGTCCGCGGCGAGCGCCGCGACGATCCGCCCGTCCCGCCCCTTCGCGGAGATCTGCCCCGCCCCCTGCGCGTCGACGCCGAGGAACGCCCCCCCCGGGCCGGCGCGCGTCCCGACGAACAGCGCCCCCGCCCCGTCGCCGGCGCCGAGCGACGCGAGGACGAGCCCCTGCTCGTCGACGACCTCGAACTGGCGCGCCTGGACGAGGTCCTGCACCTCGGGCGGCTCCTCCGGGCGGGCGGCGACGGTCGCCCCCGCGACGAGGAGGAGGCCGAGGATCGCGTTCTGAGCCCGCCCGCGGCGGACGGCTCGCTCGAGCGCTTCGATTCGGGTCGCGACGTCGTTCATGTTCGCCTCGGGGATCGGAGAAGGAGGGGGCCGGTCGGAGAGATTCTACGGAGCGCAGCGGAAGAGCGAGAACTCGCGCGCGAGCTCGGCCGGGAGCGGGACCGGGACGAGCCACGCCGGCGGGCGCGCCGCCCAGCCTCGCGGCGGCCCCTCGAACAGGACGAGCTCGGCGCCGCGGCGCCGCGCGATCTCCCGCGCCACCTCCGGGTCGTCCGTCTCGAAGAACGTCACGCCGTCGAAGATCGCGTCGCCGTTCCGGTGGTACGGCGCGGCGACGACGCGGTGCGGCGTCTCGAAGACGAGGGTCGCCCCGAGGTCGATGTCGGCCAGGACGACCCTCGGCGCGCCGCCCTCGAACGCGGCGAGCCAGGAGAGCATCCGCGCGCGCGCCGCCGTCCCGGTCGAGACCTCGCGCCCGAGCCCGTCGGGGACGAGCGCCCGGAGCGCCGACACGGCCACCGGCAGCGCCATCACCACCGTGAGGTGGAGCGCGTGGAGCGAGAGACGGCCGGCCATCGTCCGCCGGCGGCTCGTCCAGTGGAACAGGCGCGCCGACAGCTCGACGACCGGCAGGAGGAGCGGGAGCTCGGCGAAGAGCGCGTTCCGCTGCTGGTAGCAGGTGAGCGGCACGAAGATCGCGACGCCGACCGCGGAGACCGTCCAGAGCGCGTCGGGCGGCCGCTGGACGAGCAGGCGCCTCGCGAGGAACGGCAGCGCGACGACCACGAACACGATCGTCCCGAGCACCCCGAAGTGCAGCCGCCCGTCCCGGACGAGCGGCTGGATCTCCTCGACCTCGGCGTACCAGAGCGGCACGATCCGCGGGTCGACGAGCTCGAGCGGCGCGCGCCAGAGCGTCGGGAAGACGAGGTGGAAGACGACCACCGTCGCCGCCGCGCCGGCGACGACGAGGCCGAGCCGCGACGCCGCCGATCGCTCCGCCGCCCCCGGCCGCAGGAGCGCCGGGACGGCCGACGCCGCGACGATCGCGAGGCCGAGCACCACCGTCATCGCCGAGATCCGATCGACCTCCCACGCCGACCACCCCTCCACGCCGCGCTCGATCGTGAGCGCGACCGCCAACCCCGCCGTCAGCGCGCCGCCGAACCGGAGCGCGTGCGGCCGGAAGTCGAACCGACCCACGACCCAGAGGATCCAGAGCGACGCGGCGACGAAGACGACGACGACCAGGAACTCGAAGCTGACCCAGAGGAGGAACGCGCAGAGGAGCGCCAGGAGGTCGAGCCGGCGACGCCGCCCAGTCCCGTCGTCGGCGATCCGGACCAGCCACCCGACCGCGAGGCAGAGGCCGGCCAGGAGCGCCGCGTGGTGATCGATCCGGGGCGCCGTCGTGTACGCCATGACCGCCGGCTGCAACGGGAGCAGGGCGACGAGCAGGAACCGGCGCGTCGGATCGAGCCGGCGCCGGAGCGTCCGATCGAGCGCGAGCAGGGCGAGGAAGAGGCAGAGCGGGTTCACGACGTACGAGAAGATCCGGAGCCCGTCGTGGAACCCGAGCCACGGCGAGAGCGCCGCGCCGCCCGCCCGGAGCACGACGTCCAGCGGCCTCGTCCAGTGGAGGCTCGCCCCCTCCGGCCAGGCGACGCGCGGATGGATCGACTCGGTCCAGTCCCCGGTCTCGTGCCATCGCTCGACGCGGGCCAGCCGCATGTACGGATCGGTCCCGAGCAGTCCGCTCCACTCGAACCACGGGAACGCGATCGTCGGCACCACGAACCCGACGATCAGCGCGGCGATCGCGGCGACCAGCTTCATGACGCGGCCCCGACCGGAGCGTACGATCGGCGTCGATGCGACGCGCCGACCACGGGGAGACGATGCCGGCCCGACGACTCTCCGTGATCATCCCGGTCTACAACGAGGAGGCGACGCTCCCGACGTTGATGGAGCGCGCCCTCGACGTCGACCTCTCCCCCCTCGGCCTGACCCGCGAGCTGATCGTCGTCGACGACGGCTCGACCGACGGCAGCCGCGCGCTCCTCGAGGAGCTGGCCCGGAACCGGACCGCCGGCGACGTCCTCGTCCTCGCGCACGAGCGGAACCGCGGCAAGGGCGCGGCCCTCCGGACCGGGTTCGCCGCGGCGACCGGCGACCTCGTGCTGGTGCAGGACGCCGACCTCGAGTACGACCCGCGAGACTGGGAGCGCCTCCTCCGCCGCCAGCGGGACGGCGACCTCGACGTCGTCTACGGCTCCCGCCTCCTCGAGCCGTCGAACCGGCGTCACGCCTCGCTCCCCGCGTACCTCGGCGGACGCTGCCTCACGCTGCTGACGAACGCGCTGTTCCGCACCCACCTCACCGACGAGCCGACCGGGTACAAGCTCTTCCGCCGCTCCCTCCTGATGGACCTCGACCTCGAGTGCGAGCGCTTCGAGTTCTGCCCCGAGGTGACGGCGCGCATCGCCCGCCGGAAGATCCCGATCGCCGAGGTGCCGATACGCTACCAACCGCGCGGGAAGGCCGAGGGGAAGAAGATCGGGGCGCGCGACTTCTTCGAGGCGGTCTGGGTGCTGCTGCGCGAGCGCGTGCGGTGAGCCGGACGCTCCTCTTCGCGATCGCCGTCGCGCTCGGCGCGACGCTGGTGATGGTCGTCCAGCCGATGAGCGCGAAGGCGGTCCTCCCGACCCTCGGCGGCACGCCCGCGGTCTGGAACGCGAGCATGCTCTTCTTCCAGGGCGCGCTCCTCCTCGGCTACCTGACCGCGCACCTCCTCGTCGGCCTCCGGAGCCCGCACGCACAGGTCCTCCTCCTCGCCGCGCTGCTCGGCGGGGCGTGGGTCGCCCTCCCGATCGGTGCGCCGACGAGTGGCACGACGGCCGCGCCTTCCGCCGGCGGCGAGGTCGCGTGGATCGTCTCCGCGTTCGCGCGGACGGTCCTCGCGCCGCTGGTCCTCGTCGCCGCGGGGGCGCCGCTGCTGATGCGGTGGTTCGCCCGGACCGGCGCGGAGGGCGCGCGCGACCCGCACTTCCTCTACTCGGCGAGCAACGTCGGCTCGCTCGTCGGACTGCTCGCCTATCCGTTCCTGGTCGAGCCGCGCCTCGCGCTCCCGGAGCAGCGCGACGCGTGGTCGATCGGCTTCGTCGTCTTCTCGATCCTCGCGCTCGGGTGCGGGTTCCTGTCGCTCCGCCCCTCCCGGCCGGGACCCGCGGGCGAACCGACGCCGGAACCCCCGGCGGCCGCGCCGACGATGCGCCGGCTCGCGTGGTGGGCGCTCCTCGCCTTCGCCCCGTCCTCCCTCATGCTCGGGGTCACGCACCACGTGACGACCGACGTCGCGACGATCCCGCTCTTCTGGGTCGCCCCGCTCGGGATCTACCTCCTGACGTTCGTGATCGCGTTCGCCCGCCGCCCGCCGGTGTCGCGCCGGATCGTCTCGCTGCTCGTCGTCCCGGTGGTCGCGATCGGACTGCTGGCGACCGCGTTCTGGTGGGCCCTCCCCGTGTCGATCCTGGTCGGGATGGCGTGCGTGCTGCTGCTCGTCGGCGGCCTCGCCGTGCACGGACGCCTCGCCGCCGAACGCCCGCCGCCCGAGCACCTGACGTCGTTCTACCTCGCGGTCGCGGTCGGCGGCGCCCTCGGCGGCGTGGCGCACGCGCTGGTCGCGCCGGCCGTCTTCGACGCGATCTACGAGTACCCGCTCGCGATGGGACTCTGCGCGCTGCTCCGGGACCGCCGCGACCTCGCCTGGCCGAACGAGGAGGGTGCCCGCCTCCTCCAGCGAGCGGCCGACGTCGTCGTCGTCCTCCTCCTCGTCGTGTTCGTGCCGTGGAACGAGCGGGTCGCCGTGCCCGGCGCCCGCCTCCTCTCGGCCGAGCGGACGTTCTTCGGGCTGCATCGCGTCTTCGAGACGGACGACGGCGAGCTGGTCCGGTACCACCACGGGACGACGATGCACGGGCTCCAACGGCGCGACGACCCCGCGGCGCCGCTCGCCTACTACCACGCGTCGAGCGGCGTCGGACGGCTCCTCCGCGCGCTGGAAGGGACCGCGGCGCGACGGCGCGCCGGGTTCGTCGGCCTCGGCGTCGGGACGCTCGCCACCTGGTCGCGGCCGGGCGAGCGGTGGACGTTCTTCGAGATCGACGAGGAGGTCGTCCGGATCGCGCGGGACGAGCGGCTCTTCACCTATCTGCGGGACGCGGCGGGGACGGTCGACGTCGTGGTCGGGGACGCGCGGCGCTCGATCGCCGCCGCCGACGACCGGACGTTCGACCTCCTCGTCCTCGACGCGTTCAGCTCGGACGCGGTCCCGACCCACCTGCTGACGGTCGAGGCGTTCGACCTCTACCGGCGGAAGCTCGCCCCGACCGGTCCGATCGCGGTCCACGTCACGAACCGGCACGTCGCGCTGGCGCGGGCGGTCGCGGCGACGGCGGCGGCGGCGGGGCTCCGGACGTGGGGGCTCGAGGACCCGCGCGCGCCGGACGAGGAGGCGGACGGTCGGCTCGAGTCGATCTGGGTCGTCGTGGCCGGTGACCAGGCGCTCCCGTTCGACGCGGCGGCGGACGGCTGGACGTCGCTCCCGCCCCGACCGGACGACCCGCCCTGGCGCGACGACTTCGCCGACCTCGTCCACTACCTGAAGTGGTGGCGCGAATGACCCGCGCGGCGCCCGCGGTCGGCCCGGTCGCCCTGCTCGTCCTCCTCGCGACCGTCGCGCTCGTCCTGAGGGCCCTCGGCGCGCTCGACCCGCTCTGGCTCGACGAGATCTGGTCGCTCGAGCGGGCCCTCGCGGTCGACGACTGGCGCGCCGTCCTCACCTCGATCCGCTCCGACAACAACCACTGGCTCGTCTCGCTCTGGCTTCGCGCGCTCGGCGAAGATCGACCGGCGTGGGCGCTCCGACTGCCGTCGATCGTCCTCGGCGCGCTGTCGGTCCCCGCCGCCTGGCTCGCGGGGCGGCGACGGGCCGGCGCCGCGGCGGGAGGCGTCGCCGCCGCGCTCGTGGCGCTCTCGTACCCGTTCGTCCACTACGGCTCGGAGGCGCGCGGATACGCGCCGGCGATCTTCTTCCTCCTCGCGTCCGTCTGGCTGCTCGAGCGGTTCGCCGCGGACGGGCGCCGTCGCGACGCGATCGGGTTCGCGGCCGCGGCGACGCTCGGGGTCGCGAGCCACCTGACGTTCACGTTCGCGCTCGCGGCGCTCGCGCTCGACCGCCTGCTCCGTCCGGGACCGCGTCGCGGCCGCGCGCTCGTCCCGTTCCTCGTCCCGCTCGCCGTGCTCGCGCTGCTGTTCGTCGTCGACCTCCGGCACTGGACCGTCGCGGGGGGTGATCCGCTGCCGGCGGGGCGCGGGTTCGCGGACGCGACCGCCTGGCTCGTCGGCGCCCGCCCGGGCGGGCCGGGAGCGGTCGTGACCGCCGGCCTCCTCCTGCTCGCCTCCCTCCGGTCGTCGCGTCGCGCCGGCGACGTCGCCGCGCTCCTCCTCCCCTGGGTCGCGGCGACGGTCGCGCGGGCCGAGTACGTCCCACCCCGCTACTTCATCGTGCCGCTCGCGCTGCCGCTCCTCGCGCTGGCCGAGCTCGGGGCGGACGGCCTCCGTCGGGGAGGGCTCGCCGGGCGGGTCGCGGTCGGGCTCGGCGCGGCGTACTTCCTCCTGCACCAGTCGTTCTTCCTGCGCGAGTTCCTCGAGCACGGGCGGGGACCGACCACGGCGGTGATCGAGACGATGCTCCGGACGTCCCGCACGCCGGAGGACGTCACCGTCGCGTTCGACTTCGCGCCGCGCGGGGCGACGGTGGTGCGACACCACGCGCGTCGCCGGCCGGGCGGCGCGGCGCTCCGGGTCGTCGATCCGGCAGCGGGAGCGCCGCCGGAGTTCCGTCTGCACCACGTCTTCGCCGGCGGCCCCGACGTCGGCGATCGGTTCGTCGACGCGGCCGGGACCCCGTACGTGCTCGTCCGCCGCGACGACCACTTCGGCCTGTCCGGCTGGACCTGGCTCCTCTACCGTCGGGCGACGTGACGACGCCGCTCCGCCTCTTCGTCGCGCTCGCGCTCCTCGCGGCGACCCTGCCGTTCGCGATCGCCGCCGACGGTCGCGGCCGCGTCGAGATCGCCTCGGTGCTCGCGCTCGCCGCGTTCCTCGTCCTCGTCGTCCTCCCGCGCGTCGGGTTCGGGCGCTGGACGCGAGGCGAGCGGGCGGTGGTGCTGGGGCTCCTCGCCGCCTCCCTCCTCGGACAGGTCGTCGGCGACGCCCGGGCGACCTTCCCCTTCGTCCGTTGGGAGATGTACGGCGCCCGGCCGGACGTGGCGGCGCCGATCGACGCGCTCGAGCTCCGCGCGATCGTGGGCGGCACCGACCGCCGGGTGTCGCTCCGCGAGCTGTTCGGCGAGGACGGCTTTCGCGTCGAGGCCGCGCTCCGGAACCTCCGCGCGCGACCGGAACGGCTGGCGGCGGCGCTCGACGCGATCGCGCGGCGGCTCTCGGTGCGGACCGGCGAGCCGGTGGCCGACCTCCGCCTGACCGCCGCCGGGCCGCGGGAGGAGGATCGATGACGCCGGACGGGACACGCGACGCCCGCCGCCTCGCCCTCCTCCGGGGCGTCGTGTTCGGGCTGCTCGGCGCGAAGGCGGCGCTCGAGGGAGCCCCGGACCTCGGCCGGCTCCCGCCCGACCTGCTGGCGCCGGTCCTGCCGCTGTCGCTCCTCCCCGACTCCGCTCGCGACGCGCTCCTGACTCCGGCCGGGATCGTCGGGCTCCGCGCGGTCACCGCGCTCCTCTGTCTCGCCGCCGCGCTCGGCCGGCTCCGCGGCGCGGCGCTCCTCCTGCCGCTCGTACCGCTCTGGATCGACCGGGCGTTCCTGTCGTCGTTCGGCTACGTCGGCCACTCCGAGACGGCGCTCCTCCTCGGCGCCGCCGCGCTCGCGGGCCTCTCGGCCGTCGGGAGCGCCGCGCCGCGCCGGGCGGAGACGGCGGTCCTCCTCGTGCTGACGCTCGGCTACGCGCTGACCGGCCTGCACCGCCTCGCGCACGGGACGCCGGACGTGTTCGACGCGGACGTCCTCCGCTGGTGGGCGGCACGGAACGCGACGTGGGACTGCTGGGAGACCGACCTCCCGTTCGCGTGCGGAGCGGCGTTCGCGGACTCGACGCACCTCCCGCGGCTGCTCGCGTGGGGCTTCCCGCTGGTCACGCTCCTCGAGATCGCGTCGCCGGTCGTGCTCCTGTCGCGCCGGTTCGCGCTCGGGTGGCTCGCCGGCATCGCGGCGTTCCACCTCCTCTCGCTCATCGTCCTCTCGATCTTCTTCTGGGAGAACCTGGTGCTGGCGACGCTCCTCGTCGCGCGTCACTCGCCGGACGGCGGGACCCAGAGCGACTCGGGCGCGTCGTCGAGTTCCTCGGGGCCGGCGGGTTCGCCTCGGGCCGGAGCGCGGACGAGCACGTCGAACCTCCCGTCCCGGTAGGCGACGACCCAGCCGGCCCCGAACGTTCCCTCGATCTCGTCGCGGCGGAGCAGGATCGCGTCGGGCGCGACCGCGGCGAGCGCGGCGGCGTGGCGCGGCGACGTCGGGTCGAGCGCGTCGGTCACGAGCGCCTTGGTCGACTCGGGGTAGACCTCCTCGTACCGACCGTCGAGCGACACGAGGTACCGCGGGTGGAGCCGCCACAGCGCGAAGCTCCCCTCGTTGAACCCGCAGAGGAGCCGCCCTCCCGGCCCGTCCCGCCGGAGCCACCGGCAGGCGTCGACCGGGTACCACGAGACGTCCGGGGTCGCGGAGCGGCTCCAGATGGAGCCGGACATCGACAGGAGGAAGAGCGTCGCCAGCCCCGTCGCCGCGGCCGCCCCCCGTTCGATCGCGCCGCTCGGCCATCGGAAGGAGCGCGCGACCCGCGCGAACGGGGCGACGATCAGATCGGCGCCGTGGACGTACGCGAGGAGGAGGAAGATCGGCACGTGACGCTGGTGGCGCGCGGCGAAGAACGCCGCGAGCGCGAGCACCAGGATCCCCGGCCCGGCCGCCCGCCGCGCGGCGCGGTCGACGAGCCCCCCGATCACGATCAGCCCGGCGACGACGAGCGGTCCGACCGCGTCCTCGGAGAGGAGCGGCAGCGGCTCCCACTCGCGGATCCCCGGCCGATCCATCGTGACCGCGTGCGCGAGGAAGCGGACGTACGACGGACCGTAAGGACCGACGAACAGCGCGGCCGCTCCGAGCGCGGTGACGAGGATCGGCGGCCCGGCCCGCCGGCGGTCGCGCACGGCGGTCCAGACGGCGGTCGCGCCGAGAAGGCCGAGCCCGACCAGCACGCCGCCGTGGAGCTGCGCCCAGATCCACGTCAGCGGGACGAGCGGCGCGAGCCACCACGCCGTCCCCCCACGCTCGTACCGCCCGACCAGCCAGACGAAGGCCGCGACGAAGAGGAGGGTGAACGCGTGCGAGCGGACGGTGTTCGACCACGCGTCCGCGGCGAGGACGGCCGCGGGGAGCAGGACCCCCAGCCGGACTCGCCCGCCGGGCGGCCGGTCCCCCCGCGCCGCGACGAGCAGCGAGAACGTCGCCGCGATCAGGAGGAGCTTCAGCCCGGTCAGCCCCGCGCCCCCGAACGCCCGCGCCGTCCGGTCGAACACGACGCCCGACAGCCACTCGTGGTCGATCCACTCCGGCTTCCGCGGGGTGAACGCGAACGGATCGATCCGCGGCACGTCGCCGGTCGCCTCGACCAGCCGCCCGACGGCGAGCCTCGCCCAGAGGTCGAGGTCGGCCGGGTTGTGGTGGAGGAGGATCGCGGAGAGGAGCGCGGTGACGCAGATCACCGCGAACCAGGGCGCGCCGACCTCCGCGACGAAGCGGGGGACGCTCCGCTCAGGCACCCCGCTGCGACTCGAGGAGCTCCTCGAGCTCGGACACGACCCGGAGGTCGTCGTCCCCGGCGCGGAGCCTCGCCTCCCGGACGCTCTCGATCGCGCCGTCGAGGTTCCCCTGACGGCGCTGCCAGAGCGCGAACGTGAGGTACCCGTGCGGCTCGCTCGGCGCGATCGCGATCAGGCGCCGAGCCACGCGACGGAGGAGCCCCTCGTCGTCGAGGACCATCGCCACGTCCGCCAGCTTCCGCCAGGCGGCGAGGTCGTTCTTGCCGGTCTCGCCGCGCGTCAGGTCGAACAGGATCGAACGGGCCTGGACCGGCTCGTCGAGCTCGAGAAGGCAGGCGGCGTGCAGGTGCTTCAGGTCGCGGCGAACGGCCATCGCGTCGTCCTGGCGCAGCATGGCGAGGTTCGACTCGGCGTCGCGGTACCGCCCCGCGACGATCTGCGCGCGGGCCAGGTCCTCGCGGAACGAGAGGTCGTCGGGGTCGAGCGTCACCGCCTCCCCGAAGTTCATCGTCGCCTGCTCGGCGTCGCCGCGCATCATCGCCATGTGGCCGAGCATCTGGCGGAAGCCGGCGACCCAGCGGTACTCCTCGCGCGACTCGAGCAGCGCGCGGGCCTCGTCCTCCCGCCCCTGCTCGACGAGGATCTCCGCCGCGGCGAGGACCGACTCGTGCGAGGTCGGGTCGAGGTCGACCGCCCCCTCGAACGCTTCGCACGCGTCGTCGGGCCGACCGAGGCGTTCGAGGGCGACGCCCCGGAGGTAATGCGTCTTCGAGTCCTCCGGGTCGAGCTCGACCGCGCGGTCGAACGCCCCGAGCGCCTCCTCCGTCCGCCCGTGCTCGAGCAGGATCCGGCCGCGCAGGACGTGCCCGTGCGGGACCCGACCGTCGGCGGCGACGACCCGATCGATCGTCTCGAGCGCCGTCTTCAGCTCGCCGGAGCGGTACTGCTGGCGCGCGAGGTCGTAGTCGGCCGCGGCCCGCATCCGGGCCATCTTCTCGTTGGCGGCGTCGAGCCCTTCCTGGACGTGGTCGCCGTGCCCGGTGCAGCCGGCGAGCGCCAGGCCGATCAGGCCGAGCGCACGGCCGACGGGCCGGTTCACGGAGCGCTCCCGGAGTCGACCTCCGACACGTCGGCCGGGAGGTCGGTCTCCGTCGCCGGGACGGCCGGGGTCGGGACGGCCTCGGGCCGCGTCCCCTCGACCTCGACCTCGACCGGGGCCGGCGCGGCGGAGACCGGCGGCGCCTCGATCCGCTCCTCGACGACGTCGACCGGCGTCACCTCGGGCTGGAAGACCCGCATGGTGCCGATCCCGCCGCGGTTCCCGGTCGAGCCGTAGGTCTTCTCGTGCTCGTCGTGGATGAACCGCTCGAGCATGCTGCGCGTCGGCCACCAGTGCGGGCCGGTCGCGAGCTGCTCGTACAGCCGGAACACCTCGGGCTGCTGCGGATGCATCTCGAGCGAGCGGCGGAGGTGCCAGAGCGCCGCCTCGAGCCGCCCCTGCTCCGCCAGGCGCTGCGCCTTCAGGTTCAGCTTCGACGTCTGACGCTCGCGGCTCCACGGCAGGAGGCCGATGCGGGTGCCGACGCGCACGCGCTCGGCGTACTCGGTCCCCTTCAGGCCGTCCTCGATCACCGCGTCGTCGTCCATCACCGTGGCGCGGATCAGGAAGATCACCTCGAACTTCTCGGTCGTCTCGTCCTGGCCGCGGAACGCCCAGCCGGCGAGCGGGATGTCGCCGAAGACCGGGACCTGGCTCCGCATCGAGACCGTGTCCTCGCGGAACAGGCCGCCGAGGACGGCGGTGTGCCCCTGCGGGAGGAGGATGTTCGTGGTGAGCGTCTGGATCTGCTCGTCCGGGATCTGCTGGACCAGGCCGCTGATGCCGACGACCTCGCGGAACGTGACGTCGGAGACCTTCGGCATGACCTCCATCCGGACGCGCCCGTCGCGCAGGATGAACGGCCGGATGTCGAGCGCGATGCCGGTGTCGATGAACTCGACGGTCTGGAGCACCTGGTTCTCGACGACGGTCGTCTCGAGGTAGCCGACCTTCGCGCCGACCAGGACGTTCGCGACCTGGCGGTTGACGGCGAGGACCTTCGGGTTCCCGAGCAGGGTGGTGTCGGTCACCTGGTCGAGCGCGCGGAGGAAGACCCCGATCTGGTCGGCGATGATCCCGCCGGCCCGGAAGGTGGCCGGACCCTCGCCGGCGTTGCCGGCGTTGCTGATGCCGAACGCCTCGCCGTCCGGGAGGTTCGGCGACACGAGGTTGCCGGTCTCGGCGTCGACCGCGGTCTTGATGCCGATCGGCACCTCGCCGACCGGGAAGTTGAAGAACTCGCTGAAGTCGACGCCGCTCATCATGGCGAAGTCGATGCCGAACGCGTTCGCCTCGGTCAGGGCGGCCTCGACGACCGTCACCTCGATCAGCACCTGCGCCGGCTTCTCGTCGAGTTCCAACAGGAACTTCTCGATCCGCTTGACGTTCTCCGTGTAGTCGTGGACGACCACGGCGTTCGCCAGCGCGAACTCGTCGACGTCCGGCGTGTAGACCCCCTCGTCGCGCGCGACGATCCCGCCCGCGGCCTCGCCGGCGACCGAGCCGCCGCCGTCCGCCTCGAGGTCGCGCGTCGCCTCGATCTTCCCTTCCGGTGAGAGGAGCGGCGACGCGAAGTCCTTCGCGTCCTCGGCGCGGACGTAGTCGAGGTGGATCACGCGGCTGGAGAAGAGCCGCTCGCCCATCGCCGCCATCTCCGCCTGCGTGTAGACGAAGATGAAGTCCTCGCGCTCGATGTAGTCGAGCCCGTTCGGCTTCAACAACGCCTCGAGCGCGATCGGCAGCGGCGCGTCGTAGATCGTGGCGCTGACGCGCTGGTTGATCCGCTTGCTCGGCACGATGTTGCGGCGCGCCTGGATCGCGAGCTTCTGCAGCACGTTCGCGATGTCGTCGTTGAAGGCGATGATGTCGACGGTGTCGTATTCCGAGACACGAACCTCGGACATCGAGGTCGCCGTCGGCGCCCCGGCGGGCGCCTCACCACCTTCCCCCTCGCCCTCCTGCACCTCGACGGCGAGGTTCGGGAGCTTCAGGGTCGTCGTCCTCGGCGGCTGCGGATCCTGTGGATCGGCCGGCTCCTCCTGTCGGCCGAACGCCGATCCGGCCAGGAGGAAGCCGGCGAGGATCGTCGGAACCACCACTCCACCCACACTCGGAAGCTGTGTCGTTCTCATCGCCCAAGATTCCCCTGGTCAAGGATTTGCGCTGAGGCTACCTTCGCGTCGGCCGAGGTCAACCGTGCATCCGGGGCGTGCCCCCGGGAGGGGACCACCGATGACGGACGAAGGACTGTCCCTCGACGCACCCGCTGAAGGGGAAACCCAGGACGGTCGTTCCCGAGCATTTCATGCCGGAGTGAAGTTCTTTCTCGGGCCGCTCGTCCCTCTCCTCGAGGACGAGTCGGTCTCCGAGATCATGATCAACGGCCCGAAGGACATCTTCGTCGAGCGCGGCGGGCGCATCGAGCTGGTCGACGCCTCGTTCGAGGACGAGGCGGCCCTGCTCGCGGCCGCCCGGAACATCGCCCAGTTCGTCGGGAAGGCGGTCGACCAGGACGAGCCGATCCTCGACGGACGGCTCCCGGACGGTTCCCGCGTCTGCATCGTCCTCCACCCGATGGCGGCCCGGGGGACCTCGGTGAACATCCGCCGGTTCCTCCGGAAGGCGGTCACCCCGGACTTCCTCCTCGAGAAGGGGGCGATCACCGAGGAGGCGCTCGAGTTCATGCTCCTCTGCGTGAAGGGGGAGCAGAACATCATCGTGAGCGGCGGGACGGGCTCGGGGAAGACGACCCTGCTGAACATCTTGTCGACCGCGTTCGACGACGGACAGCGGATCGTGGTCATCGAGGACACGCGCGAGCTCCAAGTCCAGAAACAGCACGTGGTTCAGATGGAGGCCCGCCCGAAGGACGCGTACGGCCGGGGAGAGATCACCGTTCGGGATCTGTTCGTGACCTCCCTCCGCATGAGGCCGGACCGGATCGTGGTCGGCGAGGTCCGCCGCGGCGAAGCGCTCGACATGATCCAGGCGATGACCTCGGGGCACCGAGGCTCCCTCGCGACGCTGCACGCCGATTCTCCCTCTCAAGCGTGCGGGCGTCTGGAGACGATGTGCATGATGGCGGACCTCGGTCTCCCGATCGTGGCGCTGCGTCGCCAGATCGGACTCGCCGTCGATCTCGTGATCCAGGCCGCGCGCCTCCACACCGGCCGGCGCCTGATCACGCACATCAGCGAAGTGGAGTACGACGAGCACCAGAACGTCTACAACATCCACGACATCTATAATTTGGATACAAGTTCCGCCGATCCCGTGCTCAAATGGACGAAACGGCGGCCCTCGTTCGCGGATGAGATCGAGTGGCGGGGGCTCGCGGGTGAGGTGAACCTGACCCGGGCCCTCTTCGAAGCGCCGGCGACGGCCGGAGGATGACCGTGAAACTGCTGTCGGTTCCGCGCGATCTGAAGGATCTCGACCGCGACGAGTCGGGTCAGTTGACGGTGGAGTGGGTCCTGCTGACGGGAGCCGTGATCCTGCCGTTCGTGCTGACCATTCCCGGCATCATCTCGATGTTCCGAACCTACTTCTACCGCATCGCGGGTGTCATTTCTTGCCCCTTCCCTTGAGCGAGCGGCTACCATTCCGCATCCATTTCGCCCTCGAGGGTGGGGTCGTCAACCGGAGGACAGGAGAGTGCTGAACCGCACGCGTAACTTCTTCAAGGAACTGCACGAGGACGAGTCCGGACCGAACACGGTCGAGTGGATCCTGCTCGTCATCGTGGCCCTGCTCGTCTTGGTCGCGATCTTCTACATGGCCCAGTGGGCGATCGACAAGTTCAACGACAAGAAGGGCGCCGTCGAGGGGAACTCCTTCTTCAAGAAGTGAGCTCTCGAACGTCCCGCCTCGATGGCGTGACGTCCAGCCCGAACAAGCAGGGGGCCGGCTCGATCGTCTCGATCGGGGCGGCCCTTTCCATCGCACGGGGAGCGACGTGAACGAACCCGAGCCGATCTCCGAGCCGGCAGGCACGACGGTCGTGGTCGATCCGCCGACCGACGCGGCGCCCGAGAGCGCGCCGCCGAAGGCGTCCTCGGCGTCTCCGGTCGCGTGGTGGGTCGTCGGCCTCTGCCTCGCCGCGGTCATCGGATCCGCGGCGCAGCTCCTGCTGGAGCAGCCGGACCAGGGGTACTTCGCGCTCGCGCTCGGGTTCCTCGTCCTCGGCGCGGCGGCCTGGGTCGACGTCGCCGAGAAGCGGATCCCGAACGTCCTGACCTATCCCGCGCTCGGCCTCGGAATCCTCATCCACGTGGTGCTGACTCCGCTGTTCACCTGGCTCGACTGGGACGTCCCCCGCATCTGGCTCGGCGGCCTCGGCCCGGCCGAGGCGTTGATGGGGTTCGGGCTCTGCTTCCTGTTCGGGATCGTCAGCTTCGTCGTCCGCGGCCTCGGCGGCGGCGACGTGAAGCTCCTGTTCGCGATGGGAGCGATCCTCGGTCTCGGCCATGTCATCGGCGCGCTGTTCAACGGCATCCTCATCGCGGCGGTCCTCGGCATCGTGAACTGGGCGTTGAACGGCTCGCTCATCGCGCGGCTGCAGGTGATGGCGGTCACGCTCTTCGGCGCCGTCTTCCGGGGCGAGGTGCCGAAGCGCGAGGAGATCCTGCCGTTCGGCCGCTCGGTCGCGCCGTTCGGCCTGTCGATGTTCCTGGGGTTGATCCTCGCGCAGTTCGTCGAGCTGCACGAGGTGTTGATCTTCACGCTCGGGAAGACGGAGTGAACGCCATGGACGAACGCCGACTGCGTCGCGTCGTGATCCACCTGCTCCTGTTCGCCGGCGCGGTGCTGTCGCTGCGGATGTCGGCGCACGCCGAGACCGTCGTCGGCTGGCTCCGCCTCGACCCGTTCCCGTGGACCAACCGGATCGGGACGGCCGGGATCTGGCTGACGATCGGCTTCACGGTCTTCCTGCTCGGAAGCCTCGGCGTCGCGCTCTGGCGCCGCGGCCGCGATTGGCGCGCCGCCTCGACCGACCGCTCGCTGGTCCACGGCGAGTCCGGGACGGCGATGGTCGAGTTCTGCCTCGTCTTCCCGATCATGGCGTTCCTGATGGCGCTCGTCTTCCAGATGGCCCTGCTGGCGAACGCGTCGATCGTGGTCCGCTACGCCGCGTGGGCGGGAGCGCGCGCGGCGATCGTCCGCATCGACGGGATGATGCCGATGATCGAGAGCATCGGGAACACCGAGAAGACCGAGGTCGCGAAGGTGGTGAAGCTGATCACCGCCACGCTCTCGCCCGCCTCCAGCCAGTCGTCGAACGACCTCGCGGCGGAGAACATCTTCACGATCATGAAGCAGCAGAAGGGGAAGTGGGGCGACAAGGCGTACAAGAAGCGATACGTCTACGCCGACGCGGCGACGAAGGTCACGACGAAGACGACCAACTCGCCGATGCTGACCCTCTGGCAGATCCCGTTCGGGAACCCGAACGAGGCGGCCCGGGTCCCCCTCGTCCCGAAGCAGGCCGAGGTCCGGGTCGACTACGACTTCTTCATCAACATGCCCGGGGTCGCCTGGCTGACCGGACAGTGGAAACAGTCGCCGAACGTCTCGGGCGTGAGCGGTTCGGTCTACACCATCACGAAGATCGCCGAGCTCCAGGGGACGGGCTCGCGCGGCAACATGCTCGCGCTCTTCGCCACGCCGGGCGCGACGATCTTCGACTACTGAGAGGAGCCGCGACATGACGCCGAACCTGATGCTGCTCCGCCGCCGGACGTTCCGCTCGCTCCTCACGAGCGAGGAGTCGAGCGCCGCCTTCGGCCCCGCCACCGTGTCGTTCGCGCGCCGCCTCCACCGCGGCCAGCGCGGCAACATCACGATCCTCTTCCTCGGGATGATCCTGGCGTTCTACGTCGCGGCGGCGACGGCCTGGAACCAGGGGCTCGCGGTCTCGTACCGCGTCAAGCACCAGGCGGCGGCCGACGCCGCCTCGTACGCGGCGGCCAACTGGATGGCGCGCTGCATGAACAACGTGGTCGGCGCGAACGTCCTGATCAACCGACACGTCGCCGCCCACGCGGTCGCCGCGTCGCACCTCCCGGCCTGGGGGAAGGTGCCGATCAACTGGGCCGACAAGATCAAGGACCTCGCCGGCGTGCCGTTCGTCGGGCCCGCGCTCGCGGCGGCGATGGCGGCGTACATCGCCGCCGTGGAGGTCCCGCCCTGGCTCGCGTGGATGGGGGCCGGGTGGCTGCCGGCGATCGCCGACAGCCTGGCGATCGTCCCGCTCCCCATGTTCGGACCGTTCGGACCGCGGATCACCGAGCTGGTCGACTATCAGCGGGCCTGGGTCGAGGCGACGCCGAAGGCGATCGAGGAGACCCGGAAGCAGCTCGAGAACTACTACGACGTCAAGATCCGCTACACGTGGCCCGGCGCGTCGTCCTCCTCGGAGGACGCGAAGAAGGGGTACGTCCGCCCGCCGCTCAAGCGCGCGAACCTGGTCGACGCGCTCCTGACGTACATCATGGTCGCGAACTTCCGCCTGCCGGACGACAAGAAGGACTTCCCGAAGGACAACAACTTCAGCGTCATCTCCGTCGGCAAGGCGAAGTCGGAGTGGAACAGCTCGACCGGCGGCATGTTCTCGGCCACCGCGCTGATGCACGCCATCCTCGGCACGAAGCCGCACGTCCTCCAGACCCACAACGTCCTCGAGTTCGGGATGCCGACGGGGAACAGCGCCAGCGACGTCAACAAGCGGAAGCACTTCTCGGTCGTGGCGACCGTCGAGGGGAAGGGCCCGTCGAAGTCGCCCGGCCTCCTCGGGACGCCGCTCGCCGCGACGAAGATCTTCGACAAGTACTTCGCGCCGAAGAACAAGCTGATGGCGTACTCCCAGGCCGAGGTCCACCACCCGGCCGACGGCACGCCGCTCGGCTTCATCCCGCTCCCCTTCCGCATGTTCTCGCTCGGCGGCTGGCAGTGGCAGCCGCGCCTCACCGAGGCGGATCAGCTCAAGAACGCGCTGACGATCGACAAGGAGCTGCAGAAGTGGTTCAAGAACATCTCGGTGAAGCAGAACAACTACAACAGCCTGCAGCACATCTCGCTGCACTGAGAAGAGGTCGACCGATGCTCAGGAACCCCCTCCGGCTGCACGCCGACGAGTCCGGCACCGCGATCCTCGAGAGCGTGCTGGTCATGCTGCCGCTCTGCTTCTTCCTGTTCCTCACCCCCGCGCTGTGGAAGATCGCGGTGAGCGAGAACCACGCCAAGATGCGCTCGCACCGCGACATGTTCATGAAGACGCTCGCCATGAACACGTCCGGCATCAACACCAGCGTCCCGGTCTTCATGGGCGGCCTCGGCGACGGCGGCGCGCAGAAGCCGAAGATGCCCGAGCTCAAGCCGAAGCCCGACAACAGCCTCGACGGCTAC
The DNA here is from genome assembly GCA_030428825.1 of bacterium. GTDB lineage: Bacteria > Planctomycetota > B15-G4 > B15-G4 > JADJEK01 > JAUIEL01. Next base: position 3,497 of record JAUIEL010000003.1, on the reverse strand, counting down.
AAGCAGTTCCCGAACATCCTCGTCGAGGGGCGGCGCAAGGAGGAGTTCAAGTACGGCAACGGCTGGTCGTTCGCCGGCGACATGCGCCTCGCCCGCCACTCGTACACGCTCCGCAGCCCGTGGACCTACTCGTCCTGGCCGATGAACGCCAAGGCGACCTCGCAGGAGGCGTCGAAGGTGAAGCGTTGGTTCAAGGACGCGTACAAGGACACGATCAACAACAACCGGTACAAGTACACCAAGGTGAAGAAGGACCCGGCGGACTAGGGCCGCGCGCCGGGGCGGAGCGCGGGAATCGACGGGGCGGGAGCGGGCGACGCAGGGGTCGCCCGCTCCCGCCCCGCCTCGTCTCCTCACGGGGCCTCACCCGAGGGACGGGGGTGGGGAGAGGGAGAGAACCGACGCGAACCCGAGAAAGGACGCCCGAGAAACCGGGCCTTCGTCAGGAGTAGGGGGAGCCCCGCTCGACCGGTCGGTTCCGCTCGCACCGAGTCCGGGCTGTCCCCCCTCCCCTCTCGTCGGAGTTCCTGATGCGACCCACGTTCGTCAACTTCATGTCGGTGGCCTTCGTCGGCGGCCTCGCCGCGACGGCCGGCGCCCAGTCGTTCCCGTGGACGACCCTCTCGCCGACCAACGCCCCCTCGCCGCGGGAGCGGGTGGGGAGCGCCACCGACGGGTCCGTGATCTACCTCTACGGCGGTCAGGTCGGCACGTCGACGATCCCCTACGCGAACCTCCTGGCGTTCGACGGGATCGACTGGACGGAGTTGACCGCCGCGGGCGCCGGCGCCGGCCCCCGCTCGAGCCCGGTCATGGGCTGGGACTCCGCCCGCGGCAAGCTGGTCGTGTTCGGCGGCAAGGGGGACGCCGCCTCGTGGAACAACCGCCTCCAGGACACCTGGGAGTGGGACTCCGTGAACGGTTGGGTGCAGAGGTCCCCGTCCACCGTCCCCGACAAGCGTTGGCTGACGAACGGCGTCTACGTGCCGGGGTTCGGCGTCGTCTTCCACGGCGGAAACGCCGAGGACTCGAGCGGCACCGTCTACTTCGACAACCAGACCTGGGCGTTCGACGGCGTCGACTGGTCGGTGATCGCCACCGGCCCCGCCCGCCACAACGGAACGCTCGTCTACCGCGCGGGCGTCCACGACCTCCTCTACTTCGGCGGCACCGCCGGCTCGGGAAACCTCTCGGAGACCTGGCGACTCGACCTGTCCGGCACGCCGACCTGGTCGCAGGTCGTGACGGCCACCCAGCCGACGAGCGACAACGCGACCGGCGGACCGGGCCTCATCGGCGCGACCGGCTACACCAACGAGGTGACCGGCAACGTCGTCGTCCACGGCGGCCAGGGGAACGGCGGTCCGCCCAGCCGCCTGACCTGGGAGTTCGACGGCTCCGACTGGGCCGACATCTCGCACCCCGCCTCGCCGAACGTCCGCAACGCCCCCGGTCAGTGGCTCGCCGCGACCCAGCACGGGTACGCGCTCTGCGGCAACAGCAGCAACGTCGCCCGCGACTGGACCCAGGAGCACGAATGGTGTCCGGGCACGACCACCACCTACGGCTCGGGGTGCCCGGGGACCGGCGGCGTCGTCCCCACGATCTCGATCGGCGGCTGCCCGATCCCGGGTTCGGCCGTCACCATCTCGATCGCCGACGGCCTCGGCGGTTCGACCGCGCTCCTCCTGTTCGGCCTCGGCCAGGGGAACGCCCCGATCGGCGGCGGCTGCTCGCTGCTCCTGAGCGGCGTCTTCGGTCCGACGCTCTCGATCCCGCTCGGCGGCGTCGGCGCCGGCGCCGGCAGCACCCAGTTCGGCGGACCGCTCCCGGCCGGGACGTCCGGGGTGACGATCACCTTCCAGGCGTTCGTCCTCGACGCCGCGAGCCCGGTCGGCGGCTCGGCCACCCACGGCGTGCAGATGGACATCGGCTGAAACGACCGACCTCGTTCGCGGCGACACCCGGCTCCGATCGCTCCGATCGGGTCGGGTGTCGCGCGTCGAGGGGACCGGTCACCCGACCGGCCGCGAGGAGCCGCCGCCGCCCCGCGTGACTCCTTCGACGACCGTCAGCGCTTCGACCGCGCCCCCTTCTCCCGGAACCCCTGCACCCGCAGCAGGTTCGTGTCGACGACGAACGGCGTCGCGATCGCGTACACCTCGTCGTCCCCGATCGCGCGGTCCTTCTGATACTGGATGAACATCTTGTTGTCGTTCGGCATCAGGTGCGCGTGGACGCGGACGTTCTTCGCGCCGGACCGCTCGAGCTTGTCCTGCAGCTTCCGGCAGACGCCCCACGGGTCGACGCGGACCTCGTAGTCGATGCGCGGTTCGGCCGGCTTCAGTCGCCGCTTCAGCCGGTCGAGCTCCTGCTGGTTGAACAACGCGCCCTGGACCCGGAGCTTGCTCCGGTGCGACACGATCTCGACCTCGATGACCGCGTGCGGCACGTTGATCTTCAGGAAGTTCTGGAACTGCGTCGGCGTCAGGTCGAGCAGGATCTGCTGGTCGATCAGGTCGAGCTGGGGCACCCGCCCCTCCAGGAGCGCCGTCGGGTCGATCATGTCGGCCGGGTTCTGCGCCGCCAGCTCGATGGCCGAGAGACTCGACAGCTCGCGCTGGATCGCCTGGACCCGCTCCGCCGCCTCGAGGTTGCCCGTCGAGGCGAGGTCCGTCATCGCGCCGAGCTCGTCGACCAGCTCGCGCCGCTTCCGGGCGAGCGTGCTGCCGCGGTTCGGGTCCTCCGCCTCGAGCGCCGCGAGCTCGGCCTGGATCTCCTTCATCCGCGCGATCGCCGCCGGGTCGCCCCGGGCCGCGCGCGCGGCGACGTCGGCGAGCTCCTCGAGCAGCGCCTGGCGCCGCTCGGCCGGGGTCCCGCCGCCGCCCGCGACCCCGCCGGCGCCGCCGGCCGGCGAACGGCCCTCGATGCCGACGAGCTCGGACTGGATCTCCTTCAGACGCGCCGCCGCCTTCTTGTCGCCGTTGGCGGCGCGCGCGGTCAGCTCCTCCATCTCGCGCACGAGGGCGGCGCGGCGCGCGGCGTCGGCCGACAGCCCCTCGTTCGCCTCCATGTCGAGCAGCGTCTGCTGGACCTGCTTCATCTGCGCGATCGCGGCCGCCAGCTCCCACTGCGACGAGGTCTGAGACGCGCGCTGGATCATCTGGTTCATGTCGGCGATCAGCTTCCGGCGACGGGTCATCGCGTCGTCCGCGACCTCCTCGTCCTCGAGCTTCTCGAGCTGCGCCTTCACGTCCTTGATCTGCGCCGCCGCCACCGCGTCGCCGGCCGCCGCCGCCTCGGTCAGCTCGCCGAGCTTCTCGACGAGCTTCTGGCGCCGCTCCTTCGGGTCGGCCGCGAGCTCCTCCTCGCCGAGCGCGGCGAGCTCCTTCTGGATCTCCTTCAGACGCGCCTGCGCCACCGGGTCCCCGGCCGCCGCCCGCGCCGCGAGCGACTCCGCCTCGGCCACCAGCTCGGCCCGCCGGGCGCCGGTCTCC
>JAUIEL010000550.1 GCA_030428825.1 bacterium | reverse complement strand
CAAGCGCTTCTTCCTCGACGTGCTGCTTGCGTTTGGCAAGCGCGGGCTCGCCTGCCAGCCGGCCATTGTTGGCGTCGGGCTTGGCGGGTCGAAGGACACCTGCATGGTGCTCGGCAAGCAGGCGGCGTGCCTGCGCACGGTCGGGTCAAGCCACCCGCAGCCCGAGGTCGCCCGGCTTGAAAACGAGCTGAAGGACCTTGGCAACAAGACAGGGCTCGGCGCCATGGGGTTCAATGGTTCTTCGACCATCGTCGATTGCAACATCGAGGTCGGCTACACGCACACCGGCGGTATGCCCATGTCGGTGCATTGTTTCTGCCTGTCGTCGCGGCGCGCCACGGCGCGGCTGCACAAGGATGGTTCGGTCGAATACCGCACCGACCCGGAATGGTTCACGCCCTATACGCGGCGCAACACGGTTGGCTGGGATGGCGCTGCCATTCTCGCCGGCGCGGCGGGCATCGCGACCCGGAGCGCGCGCTGGAGGAGCCCGCGGAACAGGAGCTCCTCGCAGAACGGGACGACGAGCACGATCGACGCGAGGACCCACGGTCGCGACAGGAACTCCCGGTCGTCGAGGAGGGTCCGCACGAGCGCCTGGTGCGGCTCGAGGCCGAGCGCCTCGGTCAGGCGGAGGTTGACGAACGAGATCCCGAGGAACGCGGGGAACGCGGCGACGATCGCGAGGGCGCCGAAGGCGAGGGCGAGCGGCCGCGGGCGCGCGAGCGCGACGTCGGCGGCGGTCGCGTCGAACCGCCGGCGCGCGACGACGAGCGTCAGCCCGATGGCGAGGAGGTTCGCGACCGCGGTGGCGAAGGTGCCGAGCTCCGGGGACGGCGCGCCGTCCGACGCGCCGAACGCCCTCACGATCAGGGCCGGGACGACGAGCGTGCAGAGGAGGAACGTCGCGAGCGCCACGAACGCGAGCTGCGGCAGCCAGAGCGGCTCCTTCCGCGCCGGCGGGAGCCGCCGGTCGACGGCCGGGACCATCCACGCCAGGACGAGCGCCGAGATCGCGACGAGCGCGAGCGACTCGCCGAGCCACGCCGCGACGGAGACGGCCTGATCCTCCCGGTTCATCCCGCCCTCGCCGGCAGCGCCCCGAGGAGCCGCTCGACGTCGCCCGCGTCGTTGTAGAGATGGACCGCGGCCCGGATCACGTCGCCGCGCCGCGCGGTCTGGACCGAGGCCGCCTCGAGCGCGGCGTGGATCGGACCGAGGTCGTCGCCGCCGGCGTCGAACCCGACGATCCCCGACCACTCCCCGTCGCCGCGCGGCGATCGCACCCGATACCCGCGCGCCGCGAGCCCGGCGCAGAGCGCGTCGGTCAGCCCCTTCACGTGCCGGGCGACGTTCTCGACGCCCGCCTCGAGCAGCACGTCGAGCCCGGCGCGGAGCGCGAAGATCCCGGCCGTGTTCGGCGTCGCGAACTCGAACCGCCGCGCGTCGGGATGGAGCGGGCTGTCGTACCGCGCGTGCTCGAACGGGTCGGTCACCGAGAGCCACGACACGAACGTCGGCCGGATCCGCTCGAGGAGGGACCGCCGGACGAAGAAGACGCCGATCCCCTCCGGCGTCAGCATCCACTTGTGGCCGTCCGCCGAGACGAAGTCGAGGTCGGCGGCGCGGACGTCGAGCGGGAGGACGCCGAGCCCCTGGATCGCGTCGACGAACAGGAGGACGTCCCGCGCGTGGAGGAGCGTCGCGAGCGCGGCGACGTCCAGCCGGAAGCCGTTCGTGAACGAGACCCACGACACCGACGCGATCCGGGTCGACGCGTCGCACGCCGCCGCGATCCGCTCCGGCGTCACCCGGTTCTCGGCGTCCGGCTCGACGAACCGGACCTCGACCCCGTCCGCCTCCAGCCGCCGCCACGGCAGGACGTTCGCCGGGAAGTCGCCGCGCACGACGACGATCGAGTCGCCCGCGCCGAGGCCGAGCCCGTTCGCGACGACGTTCATCCCCTCGGAGGTGTTCCGGACCAGCGCGACCTCCTCCGGGTCCGCGCCGAGGAGCCGCGCCGCCCGCTCGCGCGCGTCGCGGGTCTCCTGGAACCACCCGCGGTAGTGGAGCGAGCCGTGCGCCGCGAGGTCGTCGAAGTACCCGGCGACGGCGTCCCGCACCGGGTCGGCGATCGGGGCGTTCGCGGCGGCGTTGAAGTAGGCGTAACGGCGGGTCACCGGGAAGAGCGCGCGCACGGCGGCGGGGTCCCACGTCATGGTCGCTCCGGGGGCGATTCGCCCGTTCGTCCTCTCGGCCGCGGCCGCGACGAGAGCGGAAGATGTTGTGTCTTCCACGTCCTCGCCTACAATCCGCGGTGGTTTCTCGGCTTTCTCCCCGCCGGTCGGCGGGCGCCGTCGGCCCCGCGTTCCGAACGGAGTCCGTCTCCGGGGTCGACGAGGCGACGTCATCGGAGGGGAGGGGGACGCCGCGCGCAAGCGGCGACCCGAGGAACCGGGCTCCCCGCGAGGCGGCGGCGGGGTCGGAGGCGCTTACGACCCGGGAGGAATCGATGGCCGACGTGAGTCTCGTCCGGCGCCCGAGCGCCGACCGGCGCGTGTTCCTCCTCGGAGGGCTCGGGCTCCTGCTGGCGACCGTCTTCCTCGCGAAGGCGCACGTCTTCCAACTCGACCGCCAGTACCGGCCCGAGCCGATCTCCGGCCTCGCGGTGAACGTCAACACCGCCGACCCCGACACGCTCGCCCTCCTCCACCAGATCGGCCCCGAGCGGGCGCGGAAGATCGTCGAGCACCGCGAGCTCCACGGCCCGTTCCGGTCGTACCCCGACCTGATGCGGGTGACCGGGATCGGGCGGAAGACCGTCGAGGGGATCGTCGGGCAGGTCTCGTTCGCGCTCCCGGAGTGACCGGCGCGATTCGGGGCTGCCGCGCCGCCCCGGCTCGGATAACTTGCGCGCCATGCACCCGACCTTCGACCTCGACGCGTTCATCGACCAGGCCCTCTCCGAGGACGTCGGCGACGGCGACCTCACCTCCCTCGCCCTCCTCCCCGAGTCCCTCCGCGCCGTCGGGCACCTCCGGATCCGCGAGGAGGGCGTCTGCGCGGGGCTGGCGGCGGCGCTCCGGGTGTTCGAGCGGCTCGACGCCGCGGTCGAGGTCGAGTCGCTCCAGCGGGACGGCGACGACGTCGGCGCGGCGGCGCACGTCGGGACGGTCCGCGGGAGCGCGCGGACGATCGTCACGGGCGAGCGGCTGGCGCTGAACCTCCTCGGGCGGCTGTCGGGGATCGCGACGCTGACCCGGGCGTTCGTCCAGGAGGTCGAGGGGACCGGGGTCGACATCGTCGACACGCGGAAGACGACGCCGCTGCTGCGGGCGCTGGAGAAGGACGCGGTCCGGTGCGGCGGCGGCGTGAACCACCGGTTCGGGCTGTTCGACGCGATCCTGGTGAAGGACAACCACCTCGACCTGATCGGCGCGGCCGGGTCGCCCGAGCGGGTCCGGGAGGCGGCGCGCCGGGCCCGGAGCGAGTCGCCCGACGGGACGTTCGTCCAGGTCGAGGTCGAGACGCTCGCCGAGGCCCTCGCGGTCGCCGACGAGGGGGTCGACTCGATCCTGTTCGACAACTTCCGGCCGGACGCGCTGGAGGAGGCGGTCGCGGCGGTCCGCGCGGCGGCGAAGGGACGGATCGTGCTCGAGGCGTCGGGCGGGGTGAACCTCCACACCGCGCGGCTCTATGCCCTGACCGGCGTCGACCGGATCTCGGTCGGGGCGCTCACGCACGCCGCCCGGTCGCTCGACGTGACGCTGGAGATCGAGCGGGAGTGAGCCGCGGTTTGCCGGCGGCCGGTTTGCCGCTATCCTGAACCTCGGGAAGCAGGTTTCGTCCGGGGTCGAGGCGGTGGAGGATCCGGCGTGGGCTCAGCGAGATGGTCGGCGCAGATCCGCCTCGACTTCACGGTCCCCGTCGAGCCGCACGCGATCCGGACCATCCGTCTGACGATCGAGTCGTTCGCGGCCGATCGCGGGTTCTCCCCGAAGAAGGTCTCCGACCTCGGCCTCGCCGTCTCCGAGGCGCTGTTCAACGCCGTCGAGCACGGGAACCAGGGGACCCACACCATCGACATCGAGCTCGAGTACTTCGACGACCGGGTCCAGATCGCGGTCGCCGACGACGGCCTCCACGGCGAGGAGGACACGCGGTACGAGGAGCTGAAGAAGGCGCTCGACGGTCCGCTCGAGCCGCACGACACGCCGGACATCGACCTCGAACGCGGGCGGGGGCTGTTCCTGATCCGCGCGAAGTCGGACGAGGTCCGGGTCGAGCGGGCGAAGGAGGGGGGCGTGCGGGTCGTGATGGTGAAGCGGCGATGAACCGATGAACGTCGCGGCGGCGCGGCTCGCCGCCGTGCCCCGCCCGGTCGCGGCCCTCCTCGCGCTCTCCTGGGCGGCGGGGATCTTCACGCTCTCGTCGCTCCCCGGCGCCGCGATCGGGGCGAAGGGGTTCGCCGGCGCGTTCGCGTTCAACCTCGCCCACGCGCCGTTGTTCGGCGGGCTCGCGACGTTCGTCGGGCTGGCGCTGCTCGGGCGGCCGTCGATTCCGTTCCCGGACCGCGGGCGTATGCTGGGGGCGTTCGTGCTCGTCCTCCTGTACGGCGCGAGCGACGAGTGGCATCAGGCGAGCGTCGCCGGGCGCTCGTCCGACGTGCTCGACCTCGTGACCGACGCGGGCGGCGCGTGGGCCGGGGTCGTCCTCGCGGCGACGGCGGTCCGGTGCGGGGCCGGCGGCGAGGTGCGGCTG
>JAUIEL010000549.1 GCA_030428825.1 bacterium | reverse complement strand
ATCCCGTGGCGCCCCGCCGTCCCGTCCACGGCGGCCGGCGAGCCGACGCGGGTGTTCGTCTCCGGCTCGACCTACGCGGCCGTCCGGGGACGCACGGCCGGCGGGGACCTCGCGGTCGCCGGCCCGTTCCGACTCGGGGAGGAGGCGGCCGAGGCGACGCTCGTCTTCGGACGGGGGATCGACGTGGAGGTCGCGGTCGTCGACGCGCACGACGGGACCCCGGTGCCGGGAGCGGAGGTGTTCGCGGACTCGTTCGAGGGGCCGTGGTGCGACCTCTCGACCGGTCTCACGAGGGCCGACTCCGAGGGCCGGGCCGTGCTCCGGGCCCTCGGTCCCGGGCGCTGGCTCCCCCGCGCGCGACACCGGGAGTACGCCGAGGTCGTCGACTCCTTGCTCCTGAGGCTCGGCGCAGGGGACGCACCTCCCCCGACGGTGCGGGTCGCCCTCGGTCGACCGTCGAGCGTCCGCGGGACCCTGCTCGACGCGCACGATCGGCCGGTCCCTCGCTGGCCGCTGGTCGCCGAACCGGAGAGGCGACCGGGACCGGAGAGTCGACCGGGACCGGTCGTGACGACCGACGAGGACGGTCGGTTCGAGTTCGACCGGAAGCCGCCGGGCACCCTCCGCCTCTGGACCCCGCGGGCGGGGTTCGAGGTCGAGCCCGTGGGCGCGGGGGACGGACCGTTGCTCGAGGTGCCGGCGGGGGAGACGATCGACGTCGTGGCGCGCCTCGTCCGCGTCCCGTCCGGCGCGGTCGTCGTGCGGGTCCTCGCCGCCGGCGGACCGGCCCCGGACCGGCGCGTCGTCCTCGCCCCGGTCGGGAGGCACTCGCCGTACGAATGTCGGCGGGCGGCGACCGACGCCGGCGGGCGCGCGGCGTTCGCCGGCCTCTCGCCCGGCCGGTGGATGGCGAGCCTCGACGACGCCGTCGGCCCCCCGCGATGGACGGAGGTCGAGGTGGCCGACGGGGCGACGGCGGAGGTCGGCGTCCACCTCGACCTCGGATCGATCGACCTCGTCTTCGTCGACGCCACGACCGGGCGACCGGTCCGCGGGCCGGGGACGCTGCGGCTCGCCGACCCGGACGATCGTTCGTCGAACCCGGAGGCGTGGCCCCGAGTCCTCTCGCCGGACCTCCGGATCGACGCCGGGGGGCGCGCGCGCGTCCTGGACGTCGTCCCGGCGCGGTACCGGCTCCTGGTCGGCGAGGTCTCCGGGTATCACCTCCCGACCCCGACCCGTATCGAGGTGCGCCCCGGCGAGAACCTCGTCTTGACGGTCCCCCTCGCACCGGGCGGATGGATCGACCTGCACCTGGAGGGCGCCCCCGATCAGCTCGAGTCGTTCCGCTGGCGGATCCTCGACGCCGGCGGGGTGTACCTCGGCACGGGGTGGGAACTCTCCCCGCGGCCCGGCCCGGCGCAGACGATCCCGGTCGAACGGGGGATCGCGTCGGGCACCCTGCTCGTCGTCGGCAAGGGACTGAACGGGCGCCGCGTGTGGAGAGGGCTGGTCCCGATCGGGCCCGACGCGGACGGCCGGTTCGGCACGGTGGTCGTCCCGCTCGCCCTCGAGGACCGGTGAGGTTCAGCCGCGGACCCGCTCGCCCGCGTACCGGTTCCCGAGGATGTTCACGTAGTCGAGGCCGGTGACGGCGCCCCGCTCGTCGCGGACGAACCGGACGCCGGTCGTCCCGTCGAAGTCGACGTGGAAGAAGCGGTCGTCCCCCTCCGGGAGGAGCTCGACGCGCCGGTCGTCCCCGGCGCCGGCGACGCCGAGGAGGAGCGCGCCGTCGGCGAGCGTCACCTCGAGCGTGCGGCGCGTCGTCCCGAACGCGACCTCGTACGCCCCCACGAGGTCGGGGAAGCGGGTCCGGTCGACGTCCTTCGCCACGCGCTCCGCCTTCCGCGCGTCGATCTCCGCCTGTCGCTCGGCGCGGTACCGCTCGAACGACTTCTTCTTCGGGAAGAGGGACGGGAGGTCGACGACGCGCTCCCCCTTCGCGAGCTCCTCCTCGAGGTCGAGCGTCACCGCGCGGTCGTAGTCGAGGAAGTGGTAGAGGTGGACCACGCCGTTCGTCAGGTCGTAGACGTTCGTGTACTGCGTCGAGACGCGCCCGCGGACCGCCACCTCCTTCATCACGTCGCGGACCCTCTCGACCGTGAACCGCTTCGACTTCCCGAGCATCCGGGTCGCGGCGGCGTGGCGCGGGCAGCTCCACTCCGTCTCCGGCGACCGCGACTGGTAGAAGTTCGTGACGACCTGGAAGCGCCCGTCCTTGTCGAGGATCTCGTCCCCCTCGACGATGATCGAGTCGCCGTGCCGGTCGCCGAACATCAGCATCGCCGCCTCGAGGAACGTCAGGTCGTACCGCGCGAAGAGCGCCTTCACCTCCTGCACCGAGCCGCAGGTCGCCATCGCCTCGTCGATCAGGTTCCCGGCGAACGTCTCGCGCCCGTCCATGCCGGTGATCGGCAACCGCTTCGTCGCGAACCCGTCGAAGAAGAGGCCGGCGGTGTTCATGCCGCCCTGCGGATAGAGGTTGCCGAACCCGAAGTAGACCCGCCCGTGCCGTCCCTCCGCCGCCGGGACGAACCGGACCTTCGTGTCGGGGTTCCAGAAGTCCTCGTTGTTGCCGGCGAGCGCGCGCCCGTCCTGGAAGACGTACACCCCGGTGCACGGCCGGGCAGTGTCGACGACGAGCAGGGACGCGAGGACGGCGAGGGCGAGTCGGCGCATGGCGGCCTCCTTCCCCCGCGAGGATACGGCACGGGCCGCCGCGACGGCTCACCCTCCTCACCCCCCGGCCGGCATCCCGAAGACCGTCAGCGCGCCGCGCGCCTCGTCGGTCACGAGGACCTCGGCCCGACCGTCGCCGTCGAGGTCGCCGGCGGCGACGTCCCGCGGGCGGCCGCCGGCCGGGTGGGTCCCCGCGAGGCGGAGGCCGTCCGGGCCGCCGAGGAAGAGGGCGATCACCCGGGTCCGCTCGGTCAGGACCGCGGCGTCCGGCCGGCCGTCGCCGTCGACGTCGCCGACCGCGACCTCGGCGGCGCGGCCGCTCAATTCGAGGTGCGGCGAGCCGGGGGCGTGCGCGAGGCGGCCCGCGCCGTCGTTCGCGAGGACCGAGAGGGCGTCGACCGTGAACTCGGTCGAGGCGTCGCTGCGGTGGACGACCACGACGTCGAGGTCGGCGTCCCGGTCCATGTCCGCGAGCGCGACGCGGGAGAACCCGCCGAACGACGGGAACGGCGACCCGGGGATCTCCCGGAGGCCGCCCGCCCCGTCGACCGCGAGCACGGTCACCGCACGGCGGTCGTGGGCCGGCGTGACGATCTCGGGGACGCCGTCGCCGTCGAGGTCGCCGGCGCGCAGGTTCACGATCGGCACCTCGGGGACCGGGACCGTCGTGCCCGGCGCCTCGAACGTCCCGTCGCCGCGCCCGCGCACGAGGACGAGGCGGCTCTCGGGCCACGAGTCGGTCACCACGTCGAGCGCGCCGTCCGCGTCGAGGTCGACCAGCGCGATCGCGTGGAGGTGCGGCACCGCGGCGACGGTCACCGGCGAAGACGGCGCCGGCCGGAACCTCCCCTCCCCGCCGCCGAGCCAGACGAAGAAGCGCGGCTCGTGGTGCTCGGCGACGACGAGGTCGGTCCGCCCGTCCCCGTCGAGGTCGCCGAACGCGAAGTCGATCGCCGCCACCGGCCCCGCGAGCGGCGCCCCCGGCGCGCGGCGGAACCCGCCCTCCCCGTCCCCGAGCAGCACGTCGACCGCGTCCCCGCCGACGACCGCGTCGAGGACGTCGTCCCCGTCGACGTCGTGCAGCGCCAGCGCGTCCGCCCGATGCGTCAGCGCGACCGACGACCGCTCGACCAGCGGCCCGCCCGGGAACGCGCGATCGACCGGCGGCTCCGCGCACGCGACGAGCCCCGCGGCCACCGCCGCCGCCGCCATCGCCGTCACCGGTCCGATCCTCTTCCGTTTCGTCGACCTCGTCATCGTTCCTCCGCGGGGGTCCCGGGGGAGGAGACGGAGCCGGGGGGCGGTTCCTTCCCTCGGAAGCGGGGCGGACACGGGGCGCCTCCCGGTTCGAGCGGGAGCGCCGCGTGGACTCAGGGGAGGAAGTCGATCCGGAGCGCGTTCGAGAGTTCGACGCCCGCGCCCCCGTGCGACGCCGCCTGGACGAACACGCTCGCCGCGAACCCGCCGGGCACGGGGAGCGACGCTCCGCCGCTCGTCGGGACCGTGAACCCGACCCACGGCGGCGCCGGCACCAGGAACGCTCCGAGGCCGGGGTCGAACGTCGGCTGGAACACGGTCGACGCGAGGATCGTCGCCGCCGTCGCGGTCGCCGGGGCGGTCAAGGTGAACGTGGACGCGTTCCCGGTGCTGAGCGGGTGACCGCAGACCGCGATCGTCGTCGAGCCCGGGCCCGCGTACCCGAGGTCCTTCTGGCAGGTCGTCTCGCACTCGTCGAGGAGCCCGTTGCCGTCCCCGTCCATCGACGTCCCGAGGTGCGCCTCGACGGCGTCCGAGATCGCGTTCGCGTTGCAGTCGCGCCACTCGTACGCGCCGATGTCGACCTGCGGAGTCCCGGGCGGCGGGACGTTCGGCGGGACGGAGGGGTTCTCCTCGAACCGCTCCTGCTTGTCGGCGTCGAGAGAGATCCCCGCGAGGAAGGCGGACGCCGTGTCCCCCGCATCGATGCACGGGGAGAGGTCGGTGAGGCGCAGGTCGTCGTCCGCGGTCCCGAGGACGTTGTCGAACCCGTCGAGATCG
>JAUIEL010000548.1 GCA_030428825.1 bacterium | reverse complement strand
GAGGTCGAACGCGCTCCCGCCGTCGTCGAGGAACGACCCGAACCCGCCGGCCTGCCACTCGCGCCCGTCCGCGGTCCGCCCGTAGACCGACGAGCCGGTCCCGGCGATCAGCGCGACCCCCGGCCGGAGCGAGAGGCCGCCGGCGAGCGCGACGCGGAGGTCCTGCCCGACGCCGACCGCGCCCGCCGGCGCGAGCGCCGCCCGCGCCGCCGCGTCCTCGATCGCGTCCCGGTCCCGGCGGTCGCCGACGCTCGCCATGCCGAGGTAGGCGGCGACGGCGGGGCGGGGCGGGACGCCGGACGCGCTCCAGGCGGCTTCGAGCGCTCGCCCGAGGTGAACGGCCACCGCCTCGACGCCGACGTCGTGCCAGTTCCCAGGCCCCGACTCCCCGAGGCCGAGGACGCGCCCCGACCGATCCGCGATCGCCACCCGCGTCCGCGTGCCGCCGCCGTCGACCCCGAGCACCACGTCCGTCATCACGTCACCGTTCGCCGCCGGCCGGCGCCGCGTCGGGGGCGAGCTGCGTCCCCTTCCACGCGCCGCGCCGGAACAGGAAGACGCAGACCACCGCGATCAGCGTCTCCGCCCCGGCGACGGACCAGTAGACCCCGGACGGCCCGAGCCCCGCCGGGCGCGCCAGCAGGAACGCCATCGGGATCTGCACCAGCCAGAAGCAGACGAAGTTCACCCGGGTCGGGGTCATCGTGTCCCCGGCGCCGTTGAACGCCTGCACCATCACCATCCCCCAGGCGTAGAAGACGTATCCGTACGAGATGATCCGGAGCGCGTCCGCCCCCGCCGCGATCGTCGCCGGCCGGTCGGTGATGAGCCCGAGGATCTCGGGCCCGAGCGTCAGCATCACCGCCGCGACGCCGCCGAGGAAGAGCATGTTGTACAGCCCGGTCAGCCAGACCGCGTGCTCGGCCCGGTCCGGCCGGCCGGCGCCGAGGTTCTGCCCGACGAGGGTCGCCGCCGCGTTCGAGAGCCCCCACGCGGGGAGGATCGTGAACATCAGCACCCGGATCGCGAGCCCGTACCCCGAGACGACCGTGTCCCCGAACGGCGAGACGATCCGCATGAGGCAGACCCAGCTCGCGGTGGCGATCAGGAACTGCAGCACGCCGCCGACCGAGAGCCGCAGCAGCTCGCGCATGATGCTCGGCTCGATCCGGCACGCCGGCCCGGCCAGCCGGATCCGCCCCACGCCGCGGCGGAGCATCCAGAGCTGGAACAGGACGCCGGTGCCGCGGCCGATCGTGGTGGCGACCGCCGCGCCGGTGACGCCGAGCTCGGGGAACGGGCCCAGTCCGAAGATCAGGCACGGATCGAGGACGAGGTTGATGCCGTTGGCGATCCAGAGCGTCCGCATCGCCAGCGCCGCGTCCCCCGCGCCGCGGAAGACGGCGTTGTTCAGGAACAGCAGGACGATCACGACGTTCGTCCCGAGCAGGATGCGCGCGAACGTCGCCCCCTCGGCGACGACCGCCTCCGACGCGCCCATCGCGCCGAGCAGGTGCGGGGCGAAGAACGCGCACGGGACGCCGATCGCGGCGCCGAGCAGCACGCCGAGCGCGACGGTCTGGGTGCCGGCGCGGACGGCGCCGTCGACGTTCTTCTCGCCGATGCGGCGCGCGACGAGCGCGGTGGCGGACATGGCGACGCCGATGGCGACCGCGTAGACGATCGTCAACATCGACTCGGTCAGCATGACCGCCGCCACCGCCGCGTCGCCGAGCTTGGCGACGAAGTAGGCGTCGACGACCGCGAAGACCGACTCCATCATCATCTCGAGGACCATCGGGACCGCGAGGAGGAGGATGGCGCGCGGCATGCGCCCCTGCGTGTAGTCGAACTGCTCGCCGCGCAGGGCGCCGACGATCTGGCTCCACGCGGAGCGCGACTCCGCGACGGCGGCGACGGACTCGGTCGGGTTCTCGGACGGGTTCTCGGACTCGGGAACGGGATTCAAGACGGGACTCCGGAGCGAACGGGCGAAACGGGGGACGCGCACCCGTTCGGGCGATCGGCCGGCTCGGAGAGGGGCTCCTCGAGGCACGGACCGGGTGCGCACGGCGGCGCCTCCGTCCGGCGGTCGGGGCGCGCGATCAGCGCGCGGCGACGCGGGCGGAGGCGGCGAGCGGAAGATCGACGATCCGCATGGCACACCTCTCGAGGACAGGCGGAGACCGGAGCGGCTCCGCGAAGGGGCGGGATCGTAACGGATCGATCGCGAAACGCAAGGAATCGAGACGATCCACTCGGCCTCCGCCTCGCGTAATCGCTGGCAGAGCCGGCCGGCCGGAAGGACCTCACCCTCACCCCCGGAGAACGACCATGTTCGTCCCCGTCCGCCCCCCGTCCGTCTCGTCCGCGGCGCTCGCCGTCGCCCTGCTCGCGTCGACCGCGGCCGCCTCCAGCCACCGCGAGGCGCCGTTCGTCACCGAGCACCCGAAGGTCGACGGCACCGACTTCTACATGTTCACGAGCTACGAGTCCGGCCGCGAGGGGTACGTCACCCTCCTCGCGAACTACCACCCGCTGCAGGACCCGTTCGGCGGTCCGAACTACTTCTTCATGGACCCCGAGGCGGCGTACGACATCCACGTCGACAACGACGGCGACGCCCGCGAGGACCTGACGTTCCGCTTCCGGTTCCAGAACGCGCTCTCCGACCTCCAGCTCGCGGTCGGCCCGCCCGGCAACACGAGGCAGGTCGCGCCCCCTCTCCTCGTCGTCGGCCCGATCGGCGCCTCGGACGTCGCGAACCTCCTGCTGGTCGAGAAGTACTCGCTGACGATCATCCAGACGGCGGACAGCGGCGCGAAGAGCTCGCAGAAGGTCGTCGCGGCGGGGACCGGACAGGACCTCTTCGTGAAGCCGCTCGACAACGTCGGCACGAAGACGATCCCGAACTACGCCGCGTACGCCGACCAGCTGGTCTACGACATCGCGCTGCCGGGGACGACGGAGACCGGGCGCGTCTTCGTCGGCCAGCGGCGCGAGTCGTTCGCGGTGAACCTCGGCGAGACGTTCGACCTCGTCAACTTCAACCCGCTCGGGCCGCCGAACGGCGAGGCGAACACGATCGCGGCGAAGAACGTCACGACGTTCGCCCTCGAGCTCCCGAAGTCGTTCCTGCTCGACGAGGACCCGACGATCGGCGGCTGGACGACGGCGAGCCTGCCGCGCGTCCGCGTCCTCCGGAAGGAGCCGACGTTCGAGAAGCCGACCGTCGACCGCGGCCGGTTCGTCCAGGTCTCGCGCCTCGGCATGCCGCTGGTGAACGAGGTCGTGATCGGCGTCCCGGACAAGGACGCGTTCAACGCGAGCCACCCGAAGGACGACGCGCAGTTCGCGGACTACGTCACGCATCCGACCCTCCCCGAGCTGCTCGAGTACCTCTTCGGCGCGGCCGGCGTCCAGGCGCCGAACCTCTTCCCGCGGACCGACCTGGTCGCGGCGTTCCTGACCGGCGTCCCGGGGCTGAACAAGAACACGGACACGCCGGCGGAGATGCTGCGCCTGAACACCTCGATCCCGCCGCGGGCGGCGCCGCAGCAGCAGAACCTCGGGGTCCTCGCCGGCGACAACGCCGGCTTCCCGAACGGACGCCGCCCGGGGGACGACGTCGTCGACATCGAGCTCCGCGTCGCGATGGGCGTCCTGCTGTCGCCGGTCGACGCGCCGTCCGGACAGCTCCCGATCACCGACGGGGCGACGATCGACGCGATGATGTTCGACACCGCGTTCCCGTACCTGACCGATCCGCTCCCCGGCTCGCCGAACTGACATGCGCCCCCTCCCGCCCACCCTCGCCGCCGTCGCCCTGCTCGGCCTCACCGCGCGGCTGCCGGCGCACGACTTCTGGATCGAGCCCGAGCGGTTCCGGCCCCCGCCCGGCGCACGGACGGAGGTCGCGCTGCTCGTCGGGCACGGCTTCGAGGTGACGCCGTTCGCGCGCCGGGCCGAGCGGATCGTCCGCTTCGACCACGTCGACCGGAAGGGGACGCGGCCGGTCCCCGGCCTCGAGGGGCGCCACCCCGCGGGGCTCGTCGTCCCCCGCGACGCCGGGCCGTCGTGGGTCGTCTACCGTTCGACCCGCGCCTTCCTGACCCTGCCGGCGGAGCGGTTCGAGCCGTACCTGCGCGAGGAGGGGCTCGAGGAGGTGATCGCGCTCCGCGCCGACCGCGGCGACGCGGGGGCGCCGGGACGGGAGGCGTACTCGCGTTGCTGCAAGGCGCTCCTCGGAACGCCGGGGCCGGACGACGCGGCGTTCGTCGCGCGGCCGGTCGGACTCGCGCTGGAGCTCGTCCCCGACCTCGACCCGCGCGTCCCGGACGACGACGCGGGCCTGCCGCTGCGGCTCCTCCGCGACGGCCGGCCGGTCGAGAGGGCGCGCGTCGACCTGCACCCGCTCCGGCCGGGCGAGCTCGGAACCCCGGTCGCCACCGCGCGCACCGACGCCGCCGGGCGGGTCCGGCTCTCCGCCCCGGGGCCGGGCCGGTGGCTCGTCGCCTCGGTCGACATGGCCGAGGCCGCGGACGACGTCGACGCCGACTGGGAGTCGCTCTGGACGACGCTGGCGTTCGAGGTCGGTCCGCCGACCGAGCCCGCGCCGAGACCCGACGCGGAAACCGAGTCGGACCCGAAGGAGCCGACCGTCGACCGCCCGTCCGACGACGGCTGAGCCGCCCGCCCGATCACTCGGAGTGACGCAACCAGTCCGCCGGGATCTCGGCGCGCCGGTGGCTCGGGCCCTCCGCCCGGACCGAGAGC
>JAUIEL010000547.1 GCA_030428825.1 bacterium | reverse complement strand
CGGACGGGAGCGTCGCGGGGGAACGGCTCGGGGCGGCGGTCGACGGCGGGCGCGATTTCGACGGGGACGGGGTGCCGGACCGGATCGTCGGCGGCGAGGACCGGACGCTCGTGGTGGCGGGGACGACGGACGCGACGCTCTTCGACCTCGCGGTCGTCGGGGGCGGCGGCGCGGCGCTGCGGCGGGCGGCGCTCGGGGACTTCGACGGCGACGGGGAGGACGACTTCGCGATCGCGCGGCCGAACGCGTGGGTGCGAGTGCGGTCGGGGACGACGGGTGCGGTCGCGTTCGAGCTCCCCGCGACCGAACCGACGATCGGGCTCGGCGCGTCGATCGCGGACGCCGGCGACGTCGACGGCGACGGCGTGACCGACCTCGCGATCGGAGCGACCGGCTGCCTCCAGCTCTGTCAGACCCCGGGGCGGGTGATCGTCGTCGGTGGTGTCACGCGCGACGAGCTGCTCGTGGTCCACGGGCCGTCGTACGAGGCGGGGTTCGGGGCGCGGCTCGACCGGGCGGGGGACGTCGACGGGGACGGGGTGCCGGACCTCGTCGTCGGGGCGCCTCACCACGCGGAGAGCGGCGTCGACGCGGGGAGCGTCGCGGTCGTGTCGGGCGCGGACGGCGAGACCCGGTTCCGGGTGCTCGGCGACGCGGCCGGGGATCGGCTCGGGCGGGAGGTGGCGGGCGCGGGCGACGTCGACGGGGACGGCGTGCCGGACCTGGTCGTCGCGAAGCTCCCGTCCGCGGCGGCGCCGGGGTTCGCGCGGGTCCTCTCGGGCGGTCGGCCCGAGGTGCGGGTCGGGCGGACGATGGTCGGCGCGCTCGCCGCGCAGCCGGTCGCGCCGGACGTCGACGAGGTCCATCTCCACGCCGTCTTCGGGACGAAGCTGAAGGTCCGCACGACGACGCTCTCCGGCGACCTCGCGCCGCGGGTGCGGGTGTTCGGACCCGCGGGCGAGGCGCTCGGGACGCTCGACTTCGCGGGAGGCGGGAAGAAGACGAAGTCGCTGAAGCTCGAGACGACCGGGCTCCACCGGCTGCGCGTCGAGGGGCGGAAGGCGGGCGGCACGCCGACGACGGGGACGTACCGCGTCGAGACGGACGCGAAGTTCGGCAAGAAGGCCGGCGCGTTCACGGCGAAGCGGAGCGGGAAGCCGGGCGAGTGGATGAGCGTGAGGTTCCACGCGCTCCCCGGCGCGGTCCTCGACGCGCGGGTCGTCCCGAAGAAGGGGTTCGCGGTCTCCGCGCCGCCGGCGGTGCGGCTCCGCGCGCCCGGCGGGGCGCTCCTCGCGGCGGGACCGTTCCTCGTCCTCGACGACGGGGACGTCCTCCTCGCCGGCGTCCCGCTCTCGGAGGTCGGCGAGTACCGGATCGAGGTCCAGGCGGCGCCGGCGGGGAAGAGCAAGATGAAGGTGAAGGTCGACCTCGCGCAGCCGACCGGCGACGGCGAGTACGCGGTCCCGTGACGCGCGGCCGAGGCTGGACCCGCAGAGGCACGATCGGGGGGATCGTGGTCGGCGGCGTCGTCTTCCTCGGCGTGCTCTGGTGGGGGGCGGAGGTCGCGCTCGACAAGTTCAATGGGGTCAAAGGGCCCCCCTTGCCTCCGCCCGCGCCGTTCGATCGAGACCTCTGGCTCGAGAACCGATCCGAGCCGCGGGTCGCGATGGTCCTCGGTCTGGTCGCGCAGGAGCGGCTCCTCGGCCTCGACGCGGAGGAGGTCGTCGCGCTGCTCGGTCCGGCGGACGACGACAGCATGGAGTTCGGGTGGACGTACGTCCTGGTCGAGGGACGTCGGGGCGGCATGCCGAGCCCGGAGCTCCGGATCGACTTCCTCGACGGGGTCGTGATCGGCTTCCGCTACGACGACATCCCCGGCTTCGCCTCTCCCCAGGACCGGGAATGCGGGCGTCGACCTTGGGAAGAGCAGGACGAGTGAGACGCGCTCACGGCGCCTCGTGCCACCCGTACCCGGGGTACGGCGGCTCGCGCGGCGGCGGGCGGGCGGCGCGGTAGAGCGCGAGGCGGCGTTCGATCGCGTCCGCGACCGGAGCGGCGAGCGAGGACGCCGCGCGTCGCTCCGCGTTCGGCCGGAACTCGAGGTGGGAGACCGCCGCGTCGAACTCGCCTCGGGCGGCGAGGATCGCCGCGCAGAGGTCCTGATCGAGCGGGTCGTGACCGTATGGGATCCAGGACCCGAGGCGCCACGCCCGTTCGGGGTCGCGCATCCGGTCGTCCGGGTGGGCGACCAGCAGCCAGAGACATTCGCGCCACCACTCCTGGTCGGAGTCTCGATGCACCGCGGCCTCGTAGGCGTCCTTCGCCTCCTCGAACCGTTCGTGCGCCAGATGGGTTCGGGCCTCGGAGAGGTGCGCCGCGCCCTCCGCCCGCTCCACGAGCCACGAGCGGTGGGTCAGGTCGGCGGCGGTCGTGGCGCCCTGGCAGATCGCGAGGATCCCGAGCGCGAGGCACCAGGCGACCCAGGGCGTGGTGTTCCCGCCGATCGTGCGTCGGCGGAGCGCGACGCCCTCCACGATCAGCAGGAGGAGGAGGCCGACGTGGACCGCGGTGACGGTCGTCGTGAGGCGGACGATCGCCGCGTCGAGCGGCGCCGGGGGCCCGAAGACCTCCCAGCTCTGTTCGAACCACATCCAGGGGACGAAGAGGCACCGGAACCCGAACGCCCAGACGAGCGTGAAGAACGTCCCCGGGAGCCAGATCGACTCGGCGGCCGGCCGGCGGAGCTCGTCGAGGAGGAGGCGGTGGGAGCGCATGACCGCACTACGGTCGGGGCGGCGCGGTGTTCATCGAGTCACTCCCGATCGATCGGGCGGGCGGGTCGGACGCCGAGGTCGTCGCTCCGAAAGCCCGGCGGGTCGCTCGACCGGTTCGCGGACCGCGCGAACGCGGCGCGGAGGAAGAAGCTCCCGCCGCGGCTGACGCGGGCCTCCGCCTGGCGCTCGCCGTCCGCGGGCGCCGTCCCGTACGGAGCGTAGGCGTCGCGGCACCACTCCCAAACGTTGCCGTGCATGTCGTGCAGGCCGTACGCGTTCGGGCGATACGAGCCGACCGGCGCGTGCGACGCGAAGCCGTCGTCGAGCTCCGGCCAGTCTTCGATGTCCGCCCAGAGCGCGCCTCCGCGGCGCGCGGCCCGGTCGGCGAGGTTCGCGGCGCCGCGGAGCGAGTCGCGGTCCGGCCCCGTCGACCACGGCGTCGTCGTCCCGGCGCGGCACGCCGCCTCCCACTCCGCCTCGGTCGGCAGGACGAGGCCGAGCCGTCGGAGCGTCTCGCGCGCCTCCTCCCAGGTCACCGACTCGACCGGGTGCGTCGGGTCGACGGCGGAGGTCGCGGTCGGCCCGTGCCCGGGCGCGAAGACGCTCGGGTTTCGGCCGGTGAAGCGGCGCCAGGCCGCCTGGGTCATCTCGTACTTCGAGAGGAAGAACGGACGCAGCGGGACCTCGAACACCGGCGCCTCGTCCTCCTCCGCCTGGGGGTCGAAGTGAGGGAGGTCCGGCGCGGCTCGCTGCGCGCCGATCCGGACCGTCCCGCCGGGGACCAGCACGAACACGAGTCCGGTCCCGGGGGTGATCGCGAGCGCGCCCGAGACCGGGTCACGCGACGGCAGGTCGCCGGTCCGCGGGTGGCCGAACTCCCAGAGCGACGACTCCGGGTCCGGTCCGAGCGGGACGAGGCCGAGCTGCGGCGGCAAGTCGAGCCTTCCGTAGGCCGGGTGCGCCGCGATCGCGCGCCGCGCCGCCGCCCAGCGCGCGGCGACCTCGGGACCGGTCATCGTCCGTTCCGCGACGGTCTCGGACCGGACGCGGCGCGCCTCGACGTCGGCCGCGAGCGTCTCGATCACCGCGATCCCTTCCACCAGCGCCGAGAACGTCTCGTGACGCCAGCGCAGCTCCCGGTCGGCGAGCGTCCAGTCCGGCGTCCCGCCCTCCCGTTCCTCCGCGACTCCGCGCACGACCTGCTCGAGGTACGCCTGCTCGCGCACGCGCCGGATCGTCGCCTCGTGGAGCGGTCGCCGCCCGATCAGGGCGCGCGCGCGTTCCAGCCACGCGCCGTACGGCCCGATCATCTCCGGGGTCTCGGGCCAGAGGAGGTCCGCCTCGCCCGCGAGGTCGCGCACGAGCAGCGCGTCGGAGAGCCTCCGGAGTTCGGCGAGCTGCTGGTCGCGCGTCCGCTCGAGCTGCGCGAGCCGCTCGTGGACGTCGGTGGGGCGCGGCTCGACGCCGGGGCGGAACAGCGCGACGCTCCCGCCCTCGTGGTCCTTGAACGTCGCCTGGACCGGGGTCTGCCGCCCGTCGGTCCGGTGCTCGACGGCGCGACCGACGTGGTGGAAGAGCTCGCCGAACGTGAAGACCTCGTCTCCGTCCCGGTCGGCGGCCCCCGCGAGCCCGTCGAGCAGCGCGCCGGTGAACACCGAGTGTCCGCCGTCGCCGCCGCCGTCGAGCACCGCCTGGTCTCGGTCGCCCGCGGTGAGCACCTGGCGCGCCCGCGAGGCGAGCCCGGCCGCGAGCGGCGGCGACGACCGGGAGACCGCCAGGCCGCCGAAGCAGCAGTCGAGGACGAAGAGAGCGTGCTTCGCCCGGATCGCCTCGGAGACGTCCTCCAACCGGTTCATCCCGACGAGGCTGCTCCAGACCGGCGTCCCGTCGTCGGTGGAGCGGCCGTCGACCGGGACGAGGTAGCCGCGCGCGCCGCGGGGCCCGAGGTCTCGGGTCACGCCGTGGCCGGCGAAGTAGACGAGGAGGAGGTCGTCCGGCCCGACCCGGTCGGCGTCG